>JBDHGR010000006.1:0-28376 GCA_039589815.1 Gemmatimonadota bacterium
CGACCCGGTGGTACATGAGACTGATCGACCCCGCCCGCCGGTTCTTTGTCTACCCGTTCCTGCTGAGGCAGTTCGCACACACTTGGGAGAGGGAGGAGTGGATCCCTCCCGAAGAACCTCTAATCGGAGAACGACAATGAAGAAAGCAGACTCACCATCCATCGGTCGTCGTGAGCTCCTGGTGCGTACCGCTCCCGCTTGTGCCATGGCCTGTCTCGGCCTCGGGAGGGTACCGGGCTTGGCCGCGGCCCTGGCGGACCCGGCGCATCAGGAGACCCACAAGTTCGATGTGAAGACGGACCGTTCGGTTTCGATGAAGGAGCTCGCTCAGATGTCGAACCGCAGTTTCATCTCGTTCGTCAACACGCTCCTGAAGGAGATGAAGGAAAAGGAGGTCGTTCGTCTGCTAAACCTCAACTCCGACGAGGTCGGGAGGCAGCAGGGGGAAGCACAGGCTGCCGCGATGCCCGATACCTCCTTCAAAACCTTTGTCTCCCAGTTCAGGCCTCCGGCCTATGCCGAGGCTCTCACCCACGAGGTGGTGGTGGATACCGAGGACGTTTTCGAGTTGAGGGTGACGGAATGCCTCTGGGCGACGGTGTTCAGGGAAGCGGGCCTCGATGGAGAAATCGGCCACGCCGCCGTCTGCAACATGGACTATTCCTGGCCGCCGGCTTTCAATCCAGCCCTCAAGATGGAACGCTCGAAGACGCTCATGCAGGGTCATGAGTGCTGCAACCACCGGTACATCGACACGGCGAACGGTTGAGCCATGGTCCCGATGTTCTTTTCAGGACGGAGTGGGGATGGAGGATGTAGCTGGATTCCGTTCCCGATGCTTTGGCTTCCTGCGGTTCTAGGTTCCCAGAAAGGCCACGACCCAGGACGGCATGTTGATCATGTAGTGGGCTCCCACGGCGTGCTCCCAGTCACGCCTGGCGAAGACGACCGCCATGGGCAAGCCGTAAAGGAATCCCGTGGTCAGGAAGGTCTCCGGATCCCGGCCGTGGGCCAGCCCGAAGGTGGTTGCGCTGAATAGAACCGTGGCCACGACAGCGAGTACGGGACGGACCTGGAAGGCCGGTCTGAGCAGAAAGAAGCAAAGGCCCATCAGGAACAGCCGGAAGAAGGCCTCCTCGCCAATGCCCGAGAACCAGGGAAGGGTCAGGGGCATCCACCACTCCGAAACCCAGGTGAGGTCCCCGGCGATGGGTCCGTCAGCGACGTTGAAAAGGCCCAGTGGCACGAACAACAGGCAACCCCAGAGAAAGCTCTGGAGAGCTTTCCTCAGCCCTGCGGTCCGGAGCTGAATCCCCCCCAGGCGAGTGCGGTCGATGAGCAATCCCCCTGCTACATACATGAAAGGGACGAGGCCGGGGAAGAGAAAGAACACGGTTTCCGAGACGATTCCATTGTTTCTTGCCGGTATCCCTGCCAGGAGGGCGACGAGGCCGAGGGCCACGCCCTGAATCACCCAGAGAAATCGGATTCTCCGCCACCAGGCCACCAGCAGCCAGATCACGGCCACCACGATGCCCAACAGGAGGACGTCCAAGCCGTCCTCGGAACCCGCGACGAGAACGAACACCAGAGCGATCCCGAGCGAAGGGATCCAGCGGCCGAACCGCCACCTGGGGAGCACCACCGGATCGACCTCCGGGAGGATTGCCAGGGAGGGTCCGCTGCGGGCGAAGTACCAGAGCAGGGCCACCACATAGCCCGCGTGAAGCAGGTGAAAGGTCATTTCCATTGATGTGGCCTCATTTTGCATCCAGCGCCTTTACTCGGCGTTCAGCATGTCCATGAAGGCGTCCTCGGAGGCGTACTCAAGATGCATCAAGCGCGGCACTGGGTCGACCCTCGCGATACGCAGGGCCGGGGCCTGGGCCACCCGGTCCGCCTCCGGGAGGCGGTAGGTAAGGATCTGTGTCACGGACCGCCTTTCGCAAGGTGGTCCGCACCCCGATATGGTCCGCACCCCGATAACATCCTCTTTTGGAACCTCCGGGGGCCCTCTCTCGTATGTACCAGAACAGAATGCCGACATAGCTAGAAATTCTATATAGGTCGGAAGGGAGCTCCAGTGGCCAAGAAGAAGAACCTCAGCCTCGGTGCCGTCATGGTCCTCCATGCACTGGCCAGAGGGTTTTTGTACGGCTTCGACATCATGGAGGAAACAGGCCTTACCAGCGGCACCATCTATCCGGCCCTGGATCGTCTGGAGACTCTGGGCTTTGCCCGCTCGGAATGGGAGGACGCCTGGCTCGCCCAGGCCGAGAAGCGCCCGCCCAGACGGTATTTTCGCATCACAACAGACGGAGCCCGTGAGCTCCAGGAGGCTCTGGAGCGGCATCGGTCGCTGGCTCGCCTGGACCTGACCCCCCACCTCCGGCCACGGACTTCGTGAGACCCGTGCGCCCTGCGCCCGGCCCCCCGGCTCGCTGACTGTCATGTCTCGGCCCCTCGGCAGCCGTCCGTCCCGCCCCTTGCGGCTCCTGGTCGCATTTTGGCTGGTTCGGATAGCCTGCGCCCTGGCTCCGGGAGGGTGGCGCAAGGAGTTGAAGGCTCAATGGGAGGCGGAGCTCCACTTCCGGTGGCAGCGAAGGGAAGAAGGTGCGAAGAAGATCTTCCTCTGGTCGTTGGGAGCGTTTCAGCATGCCTGGTACCTCTTTCGGACGGAATACACCATGGATCTGATCTGGCAGGATGTGAAGTATGGCCTCAAGGCCCTGAAGCGGAGCCGGGGCCTCATTGCCCTTGCCGTCCTCTCCCTGGCCATCGGCATTGGCGCGAACTCGGCCATCTTCAGCGCCGTGGACGTATTCATGTTGCGTCCCTTGCCCTACCCCGACTCCCATGAGCTCAACACGATATGGGTCATAAACCCCGACCGGGACTGGGGGCAGGTCGCCTTCTCCGTGCCGGACTTCGTGGACCTCCGGGACGGAGCCCGATCCATGGACGTGGCGGCGAGTCGGGGAGGCACCTTCAGCCTCTCGGGGGACTTCGAGGCCGAGCGGCTTCGCGGCTTTTACGTCACGCCGGGTTTTTTCGGGGTCCTTGGCGTACCGCCGGCCCAGGGCCGGGCCTTTACCGCCGAGGAGGGAACGCCCGGAAACGAACGTGTGGCCATCATCAGTCATGGCATCTGGGAGAGACGTTTCGGCGGAGATCCCGAACTGTTGGGCTCATCCATGCTTCTGGATGGAATGCCCCACACGGTGGTTGGAATCATGCCCGAACGCTTCTGGTACCTCTACCCTGGCCAGGACGTGTGGGCCCCTCTCGCCATCACGGGCGAGGAACCCCGTGACAGTCACTTCCTCTCGGTTCTCTCCCGGGACCGGGATGGGTTCACACGGGAGCAAGCTTTGGGCGAGGCCCGTCAGATCATGGGGCAGATCTCCGCGGAGTACCCGGAAACCAGCGCGGGCCACAGTGCCAGTATGCTGACCCTTCACGAGCGGGTCTTCGACGAGGGATTCCAGGCCGGGACCCTCATCGCCAGCGTAGGGGTCCTCTTCGTGCTCCTCATCGCCTGCGCCAACGTGGCCAACCTCCTTCTTACCCATGCCGCCGGCAGGGATCGAGAAGTGGCCCTTAGAGGTGCCCTGGGCGCCGGGCGCAGCCGCATCGTGCGCCAGTTCCTCACCGAGGCCAGCATGGTGGCCCTCCTGGGTGGGATTCTTGGCCTTGGCTTCGCTTACCTCGGCATCCAAGGCCTCGTATCCATCATGCCCCAGGAATTTCCCAGGACACACGAGATCGGCCTGAGTCCCCGGGTCCTCTTCTACACCGGCGCCATTACCATGCTCACGGGGATCCTCTTTGGGCTGGCCCCGGCGCTTCATTCCAGCAAGACCAACCTCACCGACTCCCTCAAGGAAGGCGGCCGAGGTGGTGGCGGAGCCAGGGGCGGGCGCCTGAGAAAGGGGCTGGTGGTGGCGGAGGTGGCTCTGGCCCTGGTGCTCCTGGTCTCATACCCTTCTCCCGGAAGCCCAGTATCCGGACTCAGCCATGGTGAACGATTTCCATCTTCGGCTGCAGGACCGCTTGGCTGCCCTTCCAGGGGTGGAGAGCGTGGGGGGAGCCAACGCCCTTCCTCTCCAAGGGTTTTCGTCCACCTACTATGCCCTTGGGGGACAGGATTACGAGGACCCGAACCAGCGGGCCATCACGGGCTTCAAGTATGTGCTTCCAGGGTACTTCGAGAGCCTGGACATTCCCCTCCTGAGGGGGCGAGCCCTCCAGGAAACGGACGGTGCCGGAAGCGCTCCGGTGGTCCTCATCAATCAGACCATGGCCCAGCGACACTGGCCAGACGGCGATCCCATCGGGGAGCAGGTGGTCCTCTATTCCGGACCCCGTGAGATTGTGGGAGTGGTGGCGGACACCAAGGATGCCGGGGCCGATGAACCCGACCGGGCAACCATCTTCATGCCCTTCCTCCAAACGGAGGACCGCTTCATGGATTGGGCTGTGGAAGCTTCGGTCCCGCTCTCCACTCTCGTGGAGTCCGTCCGGAACGAGGTCGGTGCCATGGATCCCAGCGTTCCGGCCTACGACATCATGACCATGGACGATCTCATCGAGCTGTCCCTGGGGGGCGACCTCATCATGGCCAAGATCATGTCGGTGCTGGCCGTCATCGCACTGATTCTCGCCCTGGGAGGCGTGTACGGGGTCATGGCCTACACGGTCACGCAGCGGACCCAGGAGATGGGAATCCGCCTCTCCCTGGGGGCCCAGCGAGGGAACGTCATGTCCATGGTGGTACGCCAGGGAACGGTCCTGGCTCTCCTGGGCATCGTCATCGGGATCGGGGTGGGACTGGGAGTGACCCGGGGATTGTCGAGATTCCTGTTTGGCGTGAGTCCCTTCGATCCCCTGACTTTTGCGTCGGTTGCAGCGGTCCTCTTTTTCGCGGGTGTGGCGGCCACGTTCTTCCCGGCCCGTCGGGCCACGAAGGTGGATCCGGTGGTGGCCCTCAGGGTGGAGTGAGGGCCCGGGGGGGCAAGGCCCCTCTTTACCTATAAGCCGGAAACCCGGCCCTTCCGCCGCTTGAAGAGGTCAGCCAGGCCTTGAGTGGGGACCTTGCCCGGTTTCTGACGGTTCCCCGAGATTCGTACCGGACGCGCAAAGGTTCGGATCAGGGGGTGTCACCGTTGAAGACCAAGCTGGATTCCGTTCTGCGAAGAAAAGACGAGCGGCTGATCGTGACAGCGATCAACGAGGGTTTCCTCGAAATGTGCCGCAACTGGCTGGAATCGCTGAGGCGGGTCGGCCTGGGCCAGGAGAACGTGCTGATCTTCTCCCTGGACCCCACCTCGGCCCGTGGCCTCGCAGAGAATGGCATCGAGACCGTCCTTTTCGAGGATAGCCAATACGGCGAGACTCCTACGGGCATTGTGGAGTACCGGGAGAACGAGGCATGGAACAAGATCATCAACAAGAGGCTGGAGATCGAGGTGATGCTCCTGGACATGGGGCGCAACTTCATCTTCTGTGACACCGATATCGTCTTCCTTCGCAACCCCTTCGACTATATCGAGAGGACCGTGGCCGAGAATGGGTGCGACCTGCTCATGCAGTGCGACTATGGCGAAGAGGGGCGCGATTACGAACGTAATCCGCATCGCGTGTGCTGTGGGTTCTTCTGGGTGAGGCCCACGAAGAAGACCAAGGAGCTCCTGCTCTTCAGTCGAGAGGACTACGAGAAGACCGGGTGGGACGATCAGAAGTTGGTGAACACGCGACTCGGGACCTGGTTGGACTCAGACGCGGAGCGAAAGAGGTTACGCCAGGAGCTCAACATGCAGATGCTCCCCATGGACCTGTTTGCGAATGGCAGCCATCTGCGGCTTCACGGTGAGGAGATCGAGAGCCGGTGCTGCATGGCCCACTACAATTTCATGCTCTACCGGGATAAGGTCCCGCGCATGAAGGAAGCGGGTCACTGGTATCTGTAGCGCGGGCCGATCCGGGGAAACCTCACGGCCTCTTATCCAACCGCACCGTCACCCTCTTCGCCCTTACCTCTCCCGGTTCTCTATCCGCTGGAAGGGCGCCTCGAGGCGTTCTCTGGCATAGGGGCTGAGGGAGTACCGCATCCCGTACTGGCCGTGGCTCCAGGTGTCATCGAGGTCCATGTCCGCTACCCTTTGATAGGATTCGATGGCCTCCCTGCGGCGGCCCAGGAGATCGAACATGTGCCCCTGCCAGATGGAGGCCAGGCCCGCAAGAGTCTCTTCCCCCTCCTCCTCTCCCCAGGCCTGAAAGACCATGAATACCCGCAGGGCCTCCTCGTAGCGCTCCATGTCATAGAGGGCGAACCCCAGGCGGAGGTACTCCATGGGGCTTTCGAACGTCTCTGCCCAGTCGGGCCCGAAGCTTTCGGCGATGGCCTGGCTCGCGGCAAACCCCCAATCCGTGGTGTTCGGCCGTGAGCTACGTGCGGTTGCCCACCCTTCACGTAGACCCACCAAGCCGGCTTGATAAGCCGCCAGGGCGTCTTCGTCCGGGGGAGCGAGGGCCTGAATGAATTCGTGCAGGGTGCTGAAGAACCCGTCGGGATCTTCGTTGAAAATGGAATGGCCCGCTTTCTCGAAGGTCACCAGCTTGCCGTTGGGGTGGTTTCCGGCAAGGGCCTCCTTTTTCTCAGGACCCCAAGTGAGGTCCCACTCGCCTTCCAGGATGAGCGTGGGGATGGGACTGGCGTCAAACGCGCCCGTGAAATCGATTCCACCCATGCTCTGACCCACGGCGCTGTTGAAGTTGTCGTCCTGTATCCACTCGTAGAGGGCGATTTGAGCCATCTGATCGGGGGTGGGTTTGTAGTAGTGCTGCCGCTTCCAGTCGCCGTTCAGGAAGTTGTTGTAGACCATCAAGGTTTGGATCTCGGCGGGCGACCAATCCCGGCTTTGGGCCACTTCCCTCAACCCTGCCAGGATCTGTTGTTTCTTTTCCCGCTCTTCTGCGGAGATGAAATCCTGCTGACGGGAACGCCCAACATCAGCCCGGATACCGGGTGACGCACCCACCAGGACAAGCCCGGCCACATACTCCGGGTGGTGGGTCGTATAGTACTGGGCCAGGAAACCTCCATATGAGAATCCCACCAGAACGAAGCTCTCTAGCCCCAGCGCTTGGCGGAGGGCCTCCAGGTCTTCCATGGCTTGGTGCACCGAGTATCCGTCCGACCCCGGCTCGTAATCCGAGACCCCGCACCCCCGTTGGTCGTAGTAGATGACCCGGGCGAAGTCACTGGCTCGGCCAAACCAGGGGTGGAAGCCGTGGTGCGTGCCGCCTGGGCCTCCATTGATGAGGATCATGGGGATTCCTGATCCCTCCTCTTCCACCCATAGCTCCGCGTCGCCAATGCTGACGCGGCGCCCCTCGATCCCCAGGGATTCCTCCAGCCGAGGCGTTGGGGGAATCTCGGTTAGGACCGTGGGTTCCAGATGCACGACCCGATCGAAGATGGTCTCCCGTTGTTGGGTTTGGGCTTGAATCGGGTGGGGGGTGAGGGCGGTGAGAGTGAGGAGGGCCCCTGCGAGAAGTCCGCGGTTTTGGTTCGACATAGTGTGACCTTGGGCTCGGTGCTCTGGCTGGGTACCCTGGCTGGGGCCCTCGCTGGGGGCGCTCGCTGGTGGCTTTTGCTGTAGGCGAACGGTCTGAAGGACCCCTCCCTTTGTAGGATAGACGCTGAGGCCGGAGGGTTGGTTTCAAAGGCTCCACCGGGCATGGGCCCGCCCACTGCAGTTCCCGAGACTCCTATAGCGAGAGGAGTCCCGGAGTATGTCTGAGAAGACCAGGCGATTTCGATGGAGATTTGACGAGGTGACCACTGGTTGCCACCTACTTGCTGGCTCGGCGCCGAATTGCCGATCTCGACTTGCTGACCGCTGACCAACGCTTATCGGAGGCCGCCGGAGGGTGAATCAGATGGTGTAGATCCAGCTGGGCAGGAGGCCCACGGCCATGGCCTCCAGGGTTTTGTCCACTCCCGTGATGACCAGAAGACCCAGGACAAGGAGCGACCAGCCCAGGATCTTCTTTCCCGCTTTGCCGCTGGCCATGACCCCGGACCGCCACCGCATCAGAAGCTTGCCTGAGATCAGGCCGGCGGCCAGGAGCACACCCGCGGTTCCTACCCCATAGGCCAGCATCACCACAAAAGCGAGGCCCATGCTCTGCCCAAGGGATGCCAGTGCGATGGCGGCCCCCAGGGTGGGGCCCACGCAGGGGAGCCAGACAAACCCCAGCAGCGCTCCCACTCCGAACTGGCCTCGGGGAGAAACTGCCTCCGGCCCCCCCGCTGAGCCGAGGCGGCCCGTGAGTGACGACAGGCGAAGAGTGACCCAGTCACCAAGGGTCCGAACCAGCAAAACCGCGGCCAGGAAAACCAGCAATCCGGCAGCCAGGTATCGGAAGAACTCCGGATCCATTCCTGTGCTCACCAAGACCCAGGTCAGAACCGTCCCGGCCAGGGCGAAGGAAAGGCTGAGACCCGCTGCCAGGTAAACCGGGCCCGTCCGGCCGCCCGCCGCCGCCGAGGAGGTGACGACGGGGACCAGAGGCCATACGCACGGGGAGAGGACCCCGAATACTCCTGCCATCAATGCCAGGGGGATGGCAGCCAGATCGAGGGTCATCGGGTCTTTTGCGCTTCCAGCAGCTTGGCGAAGATCTCCGCTTGCCTGGTCTCGGCCACGGCATACCAGACCTGCTCCTCACCGCGGAAGAGAACGAATGTGCCCTGTCTGGGGGCCTTGAAGTACTTTACCCATTCCTTCTGGTCATCGAAGGACACCTCAAGGATGTGAAGCTTCACGTCGGGGTGCTCTTCCTGGAAGGCGGCCAATACCGCCTGTTGAGCGGCGCAGGTGGAGCACCAGTTCGCGTAGACATCGATGAGGATGACTGCGTCTTCCGCCTGCAGAGCTTTGAAACGTTCCTCAGAAAAGGTCTCCTTCTCCTGGGCGGCGAGGGATCCAAAACTGAGGAGGAGTGCGGCAAGCGCTGTGGAGAGGATCCGAGAGGTCTTCGGAAGTTTGATCATGGGGAATCCTTTTCTCTGACGGAGTTGTGTGGGTGACTCTCCATGAATCCGCCAGAGGGTGGAGCGGTTCCCCAAGGTGGCCTCCCCGTCTGAAACCGCCTCCCCGTTTGGTTCGGTAGGGCGATGGGACCGACGTTGGGATCCCGGCGCCGGGCGCTCTCCCGGGCTCCTCCCCCCGGCCGCCCGGGCCTCAACGCACGTAGATTCGGGCCGCGTCCGTGAAGCCAACGACTTCGTGGGCCCTCTTTCCGAGCACCGTTTCCACCCGGATCTTGCCCGGCTCGAACATCTCCACCAGGAAGGTGCCAAGTACCTCGGACGTGACGTGGCCACTGTACAACGCGTCCTTGAACCAGCGCTGCCGGATGTCGTATTTGACCAACCCATCGCCCTGGCCGATGGCTTCTGGAGGCGGTGCGTTTCCCTCCACCCAGTAGACGTGGGCACCTTCCGCCCCCTGCCTCAGCGGCCAGCCGTCTGCGACGGCGATCTTCGTGCCATCGATAAAGTCGTATACGATGGCGAGGTGTTCTCCCAGTTGCTCGAGGCGGGTCGTGCCAGTGCCTCCCTCCAGAAACCAGTTCCCGATGATTTTGCCGGGAAGGTCGTAGACCATCTTCCCGCCTCGAGGCTCGTCCAGGCGAAGAGTGATGGCCAGGACCTGGCTCAGGAGGGGTTCCTGGAAAAAGTCGAACGGATAGGCGCCTTTGAGAGTTGGATAGTTGTAACGGCTGGGGCTGATGAACGGATGTTCCAGCGCGTCGTCGCCGACGTAGAAATCGAATCCCCCTGCGAGCCCGGCCCACGCCACGATCTGCCCAGCCTGCACCGGAATGTCGACGCGGGTTTCGGCGCCGTCGTTCAGTGGCCCGGCGGCGTCCCAAATCTCTTCTGCGAAGTCCGACAGGTGAGCGTAGTTGCTCCAGATCGTCGTGCTGTACCGGATCCGCATCGTCAGGTCGAGTCCGGAACCGGGAAAGGAGTTGTAGATCAAACCCTCGATCCAGCCATCGGCCATGGCGTGGACGGGAATGGTGTTCTCCTGGGGCGGTGCCAGGAAGGCGCCGTGGTCCTTCGGGTGCACATAGGGGTCACCGATGCCGAAGAAACCCACGACACGGTCCAAGTCGGTCGGCAGGTGGGAGAAGAAGATGTGACCAACCGGAAGGGCGGGTCGGACCGTGGCGAAGCTGGTACGGACGATGGTATCGGCGGTGGCCGTGATAATAGTGGTCCCCGGCCAGATGCCGGTGACGACGCCGGTATCGTCCACCGTGGCCACGCCCGGATCCTCGCTGTTCCAGGAAACGGGCACTTGATCGCAGTTGGCCTGGGCGACGGTGGCGGTCAGGGTGTAGGAGGCTCCCATGTCGACGGTGAACTCAAAGGGATCCACCGAGAGTCCGACGACCTGGCAGGGAGCGCTGACGGTGATCGTCGCCTGGCCCGACTTTCCTTGGTACGATGCCGTGATGGACACCTGACCTCCACCCACACCGGCCACCAGCCCTCCAGTCGAAACGATGGCCACATCGGAGTTGCTGGTGGACCAGACCACCCCGGGACGGTTCTGAGCACGCCCCGCACCGTCCCGCAGCGTGGCCATGAGCTGAACGGTCTCCCCCACCGCCAACGTTGCCGTGGGGGGCGCGACTTCCACCGAGACGATCTTCGAGTCCGGGCCGTTCGAGCCCTTGCCGCAGGCCGACGCCGCCATCAGGAGGCTCAAACACGCTACGCCGATCGCTGATGGTTTCCCCACGTTCTCTTCCCTTTTTGGCTTGCGAATTGGTGGGCCCTCCGCAGGTTCGCCCTCTAGTCAAACCCGCCAAGATGACCGAGCCCGATCTGGTCCAGGATCCCTCTGAACCGAGGATCGTCATTCAAGCCGGTAGCTGTGGGGACGACGGAGAGATAAAGGAGGTTGCTGTCCCTTTCCGCCACCGCCTTGTCCAGAGCCGCGAAAGCCTCGTCCATTCGCCCCATCCCTGCATAGGCGATGGCCATCCAGAACTCGGACGCATACCCTGCCCCTTGGCGATCTTCCATCTCCTCCAGGACAGCCGTGGCTTTGCCCGCCTCGCCCTGGAGGCCGTAGAAGGTCGCCAGCATGCCCAAGAACGCGTGAGGGCGGCCGCCCAGGCGCACGGCCTCCTCCATAGAGGCCACGCCCTCGTCCGGCCTCCCCATTCGGACGAGAGTGTCCGCTAATCCCAGGTGGGGCAGGGGGTTTTCCGGGGTGTCCACTAACTCCTCCCTGAATAGTCGTTCTGCTTCCTCCAGCTTCCCGAAGAGATAGTGGACGGTTCCATGCCGACCCCGGATCCTCATATCCAGGGGGCTCAACCGCTGAGCCCGCCGGTTGGCTTCGATGGCATTTTCGAAGTCATGTTGTACATAAGTCCAGTAGAACTCCTCCCAGAGGTGAGCCTCGGCAAAGTTCGGGTTGAGTTCGAGGGCCCGATCGAAGCCGGCTTTTGCGCCTTTGTAGTCCCACCTCCAATACATCAGGGCCAGGGCTCGAGCCAGATGGGCCTCTGGGAGTAGGGGGTCCAGCTCCAAAGCCCGGTTCGCGGCCTCTTCGGCCACGGGCATGGTCTCCTGCGCGGGCCGATCGGAAAACCCAATGGCCTGGAACGTCAGCGCCTCGGCCAGGCCTGCCAGGGCCGGGGCAAAATGGTCGTCACGCTGGATCGCGGCTTCGAACTGATCGATGGCTTCTTGAACCGCTACAGGATGGAGCTGGGCAAGGGAATAGCGGCCCTTCAGAAAAGCGTCATAGGCCGAGAGGTCCGCAGTGGCGATGGAAAACCCCTGCACCTCAGTGACATCGACCAGGAGTCGCTGCACGACGCAGCCGGCGATCTCTTCCTGGATCTTGAAGACGTCCCCATGGCTTCGGTCGTACTGCTCGGACCAGAGGTGAAATCCGTCCTCGGTGTTGATGAGTTGGGCCGTAATACGGAGAGCTTGGTCGGTACGCCGAACGCTACCCTCGATGACGTGGGAGACGTTGAGCCGGTGCCCGATTTCCCGAATGTCGGCCCGTTCTCCCTTGAAGGCGAACGCCGAGGTGCGAGCCACGACGCGGAGTCCTTCTTGCCGGGCCAAGGCGTTGGTCAACTCCTCCGTGATCCCATCGGCGAAGTAGTCTCCTTCCGGATCCGGGCTCATGCTTTCGAAAGGCAGCACTGCGATGGAGTCGCCCTGGATGGTCCCGGTACCGATGGGCCCTCGTCCGATGGCTCCCGGGTCGGCGGGGAGGGGATCGGGAGCCGGTGTGGAAGACTCCGGCTTGACCTCGTATGCCCAGGCCAGGGCCAGAGCGATGGGGAAGCCCAGGAGCACGAGAATCACGATGTAGGGCCGGGCTCCCCCCAGTCCAAGAGGGTCCAGGATCACTTCGGCGGCGCCGAGGACCCCTAATCCAACCGCGACGTAAACTCCTGCCGACCGGTAGACCTTTCGCCGTCGTAGCTCGGAGAGGACGACCCGTGGTTTGAGAGCCATGGCGAGTGTCCAGGTTGGAGGCCGGGGGAAACCTTTAAGTGATTGATTCAATCTCCCCGGTGCCACGGCAAACTGCAAGGAAGGCCGACAGTGAGGGTCAGGCACGGACCTCCAGGGGGAACCCGGGGCCGGGTGCGGGTATTGGAAGGCATGGAGCCGTCAAGGCTCTTTTCCCCTGTCATGTAGTTGTTCCCGTCCCCGAGGAGGCGTTCATGAGTGTATTCGCTCTGCGAGGCGTTGTATTCGCCGTCGCCCTCACCCTCTACGCCACAGGGTGTGGACCCGCTCAGGAAGAGGCGGAACCGGAAGCTGCCCAAGAGGCCGCGCCGGAACCCGCCCAAATGGCCCCGGACGCCACGCCGGAGGCTGTATGGAGTCACCTCGAAGATGCCCAGTACCAGGCTTCCTGGAGCTTCTGGCCGGGGAGAGAGCCTTACTATTCAGGTACCGAGCCCCACGGCGCCCTCCTGAACACCTACCTGAATGAGCTGGCCTCTGAGGGCTTGCAGGCCATGCTCACCCAGGAAGCCGTCACCGAACTTCCCTACGGCTCCATCCTCGTGAAGCAGAACCACATGCCGGACAGCACCCTGGCGGCGGTCACCGTCATGTACAAGGTCGAGGGGTACGACCCGGAGCATAAGGATTGGTGGTGGATGAAGCGGTTGGCGGACGGCACCGTTGAGGCCTCGGGGCAGCCGGAGGGGTGTATTACCTGCCACCTGCAGGCCAGAGATTGGGATTATCTCATAACGGCTTTGTGGGACCAGGCCGCCGGGTAGGAAAGCCTACTTCGGCACCATGGGGCCCGACGAAGGTCGGGTCCCATGGGTGGACCCGGTGGAGGGGTTGAGGGCTCAGTAGGCCACGGCCTGTCCCGAGACCGGCACGGAGGCGTGGAATTGCACGATCTTCCAGCCGCCTTTCTGCTTCTCCAGGACTCCGCTGAACCACACGGTGAGCTCCACCTGCTCCTCACCCGAGATTACCTCCAGATCCATCATCTCGGTAAACCATCCTACCTCGCCGGATTCGTGGACGTTCACCACCTGGTTCCGGACCGTTCCCTGGGTATCCTCGAATACGCCCAGCTGAAACTCGATGGATTCTCTGGCCGACTCATATCCGACCCAGTACTCCGCCGCGTCGGTGCCGAAGATGATCATGTCGGGATCGTGCGAGAACGCCTCGTCGAAGAGGGCGATGTCCTCCTCTTCCCACATCTGCAACCACATGTCGACCACGGCTCTCGCCGCCGCTTCCTCCGCCGACAGATCGACTGGTGGGCCCTGGTCGGACGGTTCGGAAGCCGGGGTGCAGCCGGCTGCCAAGAGGGATGCCGTGAAAAACAGGGAACCTAGCGACTTCCTCATGCTTGCCTCCAGTGCGAAAGAGCCCGGTTTCTCTGGGCAGCTGCAGGATAGTCCAGCCGATCCAGGGAAAGCCTGCGTCTATCCCATCAATGAAGCAGGGCGTGGCGATTAACACGACGGAATGAAAGGTCGGGAGGTTTCGGTGGGTGCGCCTCTCCTGCGAGCTCAGGGCGCCGTGGCCTCTTCAGGATAACAAACCTGCGTACGTCATCACCTTCAAGCCAGGCACCCGTCGAAAGTGAGTCGGGTCCCTGGTGACCAAGGTGAGGCCGTGGACCACTGCCACGGATGCCACCGAGAGTTCATTGTGCCCTATCTGGATGTCATTGGCGGTGAGGTACTGGAAGATCTGTCCGTAGGCCCAGCATGTATCCGGGTCTTGAGCGACGATCCGGAACCGGTTGATGAAGGTCTCCCAGGCGTTTCGCTCGTCACGCTGCGGCCCGCGAGCCAGCTCGGCGGCGGTGGTCAGGGTGATGCAGAGCTCCCGGTCCCGGTTCTCTGCAAGAAACCAGTGGGCAGGACCTGGTTCACCGGAGTGGGCCTCCCCCTCGAGGTCTACAAGGAAATCTGCGCCCAGAACCAGGCCTGATCCCATTAGTCCTCCGTTGGCGAGTCAGTTGCTGCTCGGGGGTCCATCCGTTGAAGGGCTTTCTCAGAGAGGTGCGGGCCCTGGGAGGAGTAGACCCTCAGGAGCTCGGAACCCGTGCTCCCTACTTCCGGCCACATAGCCCGCATCACGACTTCGGAGAATGACTCGGTTTCGCTCCGCTTCGCCCGCCGCAGACGCTCCCAGGCTTCGATTTTTAAAGAGATGGTTTTGGTGGCCATGCATGTAATATGCATATTGCATGCATTATTCTCAAGAGAATCCGAAATGGCCTGGACTGGCGTGGATCCCTCACCATACCCTTGGAATCAATCGATACCTGGTTTTCTCCATATACTCCCGGTATCCCGGCAGTTCCTCCTGGAGGAGCTTCTCCTCGTCAAGGATCCGAACCACCAGGAACAGCGGCACCAGCAGGGCGGGGATCAACGCCCAGTAGGACCCGAGCACGAGGGGTGTGCAGAGGAGCAACAAGCCTGCCCCCACATACATGGGATGGCGAACCAGGGCGTAGGGGCCCGTCGTAATGACGACCTGGCCTTCCTCCACTTTGATAGTCCTCGAGGCGAACCGGTTCTCCTTCATGGTCAGGAACATGATGTAATAGCCGGTCAGGCCAGCAACGGCTGCAAGCACTACCGCCGCAGCGGGGACCTCGGTCCATCCGAACCTCCGGTCCAGGCCAGGGATGAGGAAGATCCCGATCCAGGCCGCGGCCCCAATCAACTGTATGACCTTTTGTTGGGTCCGCTCTTCCCTGCTCTGCAGTCGCCGTTCCAGGAGCTCCGGGTCGTGCCGGAGGAAGTAACGGACCAAGAAGATCCCGGGAATAAAGACGGTGGCCATGAAGAGCCACGCCTCCCAGTAGCGGAAGGTGCCGGCCGTCCAGAAGAAGATCGCACCCAGCATCACAATACCCATGGAGAAGCGTGCGATGGCGGTGCGCTTCAGCTTCTGCAGGTCCATGGTGGCTTTGCTCCTTTGTTTTCCGTGAACGGTGGGGGGGCGTTCCCTGGTGCGTTCAGGAATCCTGCTGGGTCTGCCGGAAACGACGCACCTTGCTCCGGTTCCCGCAGACAGCCATGTCGCACCAACGGCGGGAACGGTTTCGGCTCGAGTCCAGGAATAACCAGTCACAGTCCTCCGCGGAGCACAAACGTACACGATCCATCCGGTCCGAGGTCAGTAGCTCAGCGGCGGACCGGAGGACAGGCCAAAGCATCTGGTCCGTGGCGGTTTCTTCTTCCCATTCCCACCGAAAGCTGGAATGATCCTGAGCCAGGCGGAGACGTGCAAGGGCCTTGGGAAGGTGTTGGTTCAGGGTGGAGAGGGAGGCCTCCGGTGGAGCGATCCCTTTGACCGCTGCCGAGAAGATCTCGAAGGTGGCTTCACGAACTCTCCTGGCCCGTTTCAGGACCTTTTTGGCCCGCCGCGGGCGTCGTGTGGACTCCAAGCGGAGCCCCTCGGCGGAAGAAGGTTCCAGGACTCCAGCCTGAAGGCTCCATTCGATAAGAGCGTTGTAGTCTGGTAGGAGTTCCCGGGGCTCCGAAGTAGGCCGGGAATCCACCGTATTTGCGAAATCCAGGCAGAGCTCTCCGCCGGACAGATCGAACCTCTTCGGATTAATCGTCATTGTAACCAACAAATTATGTTTGACAGGTTACCATGGCAATGATTAGACTATTGTAACCTGTAAACTGAATATCGATGGTTACGCCATAAAGAAAGGGACCATGATGATTGCCAGGATCTGGCGGGGACGGACCCGGAAAGAGGATGCCGACCGATACACTGTCTACATCAACGAAACCGGCGTACCGGGGCAACGAGGGATGCCCGGGAATCTGGGCTCCCTGGTTCTCAGACGGGAAAACGGGGACGAAGCGGAATTCCTGGTGTTCTCTCTTTGGGACTCGTGGAGCTCAATCCGGGCTTTCGCGGGGGACCAGCCCCAGGTCCCCGTCTACTATCCCGAAGACGAGAAGTACCTGTTGGAGTTCGAGGCCGAGGTCCGCCACTACGAGGTGCCAGTGGCCGAGCTGTCGTAACGCGGAGTACCTGGGAATGATTTCGGCTCGCCTTTTCCCTGGCCTACATAGCTGGCCTATCCGAGCACCACCTGGACCTCGTGCTCGCGAGCGTCGTCCGCCAAGGGGACAAGCGGTTCCCCCGGAAGCAGGGTGCCGTCGAGGGTGATACGGGACACCCCCCGGCAGACTCCCTTCGGGTTCTCGACGTTGATCCGGTAGAGAGCGTCACCATGACGGTAGGCGACCTCGAAGCCTTCCCATTCCTTGGGAATGCACGGATCGATGTGGAGTGCGGAACCTCTCTTACGGAATCCGAGAATCCACTCCAGGCCCGCGCGGTAGAGCCATCCCGCAGCGCCCGTGTACCACGTCCATCCCCCCCGGCCCTGGTGAGGAGCCGCGGAGTAGACGTCTGCAGATATCGCGTAGGGCTCCACCTTGTACCGGTCAAGATCCGCCCGACCTCTGGTACGGTGGATGGGGTTGAGAAGGTTAAAGAGTTCGGTGGCCCTGTCTCCCTGGCCGAGCATTGCAAAGGCCACGACCGACCATATGGCGGCGTGGGTGTACTGTCCGCCGTTCTCTCGGATTCCCGGCAGGTATCCCTTGATGTACCCAGGGTCCAAAGGGCTCTGGTCGAACGGTGGGGAAAACAGCAGTATGAGCCCGCTCTCCCGCCGGACGAGCCGTCGCTCCACCGACGCCATGGCCCGGAGGGCCCGATCCTTTCTGCCAGCGCCGGAAAGGACCGCCCAGGATTGGGCAATCGAGTCGATTTGGCACTCTCCACTTTCAGCCGATCCGAGGGGCACTCCATCGTCGAAAAAGGCCCGTTTGTACCAGGCCCCATCCCAGGCCTCCCTTTCCAGCGAAGCCTTGAGAGAGGCGGCCCGGTTCCGCCACCGAGACGCACGCTCTCGCTCCCCACAGGAGTCGGCGACTCCAGCGAACTCATTGAGGTTCGCCAGGAGAAACCAGCCCATCCATACGCTCTCTCCCCGACCTTCATGCCCGACGCGGTTCATGCCGTCGTTCCAATCCCCTGCGCCCATCAGGGGGAGACCGTGTCTGCCTACCCCGAGACTCCGGTCCAGGGCCCGGGCGCAATGCTCGTAGAGCGTCGCCGCATCGTCCGATGCAGTGGGTTCGAAGTAGGCTTCTTGCTGGTGCTCCTCCAGGGCCGCTCCCTCAAGCCAAGGAACCTCTTCGTTGAGGACCTCCCGATCCTCGGTCGTCTTCAGATAGTGGGCCACGGCATACGGTAGCCAAAGGCGGTCGTCGGAGATCCGGGTCCGCACTCCACGGCCGGTGGGGGGATGCCACCAGTGCTGGACGTCGCCTTCACGGAACTGCCTAGATGCGGCCCGCAGGAGGTGCGCACGCGCGATCCCGGGTTCGGTCACCATCAAGGCCATGACGTCCTGCAGTTGGTCTCGGAACCCATAAGCTCCTCCAGATTGGTAAAACGCAGAGCGGCCCCAGATTCGGCAGGAGAGCGTTTGATAGAGAAGCCAGCGGTTGAGGAGGAGGTCCATGGCGCGGTCGGGAGTCTTTACCTGGATCGTATCCAGCACCCGATCCCAGTGCTCCTCTACCTCCCGGAGAGCCTCGGTGCAACTCATTCCACGGTAGCGGTGGACCAGGGATCGCGCCTCCTCACGGCCCTCCTCCTGCCCCAGAAAGAACAGCACCTCGGTTCGTTCCCCCGGTTCGAGCTCCACTTTGGTCTGCAGCGCGGCACACGGATCCAGGCCAGCTCCGACGTTTCCTGAGAACTCGGCACCACGTTCCAGCGACGCGGGGTGGTCGAGGGTCGCGTTGCGGCCCAGGAACTCCAAGCGATCGGCGGTCCAGGAAGCCTGGCGGCCGCAAAGGTCGGCGAAGGCGACCCGGTTGGAGAACTCTTTATTCCAGGCGCTTCGCGCGAACATGGCTCCGGTGGCAGGGTCGATGTCGGTGACCACGAAAGGGGCGGAGCCCGGGCGCTCGACACCTAGCACCCACTCCACGTAGGCTGTAACCGAAAGCATCCTTTTGCGGGCGGACCGATTCTCGAGTGTGAGGCGGGAGATCTTGACCGGGTCGCGCAGCGCTACGAACTGCAGGAGATCCAGTGCGATACCGTGGGAGGTGTGTTGAAATCGACTGTACCCCTGGCCGTGCCGAATGACGTAGGGCTGGGCTCCTCCCCGCATGGGAAGACTGGTGGGCCCCCAGAGCAGGCCACTGTCTTCATCGCGCACATAGAACGTCTCACCCGGAAGGTCGCTGACGGAATCGTTCGACCATGGCGTCAGCTTGTTCTCCCGGCTGTTTTCGGACCAGGTGTGTCCCGAGCCCGATTCGGAGACCTGAAAACCGAACCCCTCGTTGGCCACGACGTTGATCCAGGGAGCTGGGGTCCACTGCCCCTTACCCAGAACCATGACGTATTCCCGGCCGTCTTTTGTGAATCCTCCCACCCCGTTGAAGAACTCGAGATCCAGCGCGGGGAGGCGGATGTCCTCAGTCGCCTCTGGCTGTGGGGGTAGCGGCCGCAGGGCCGGCGGCAGCGGCTGCCGCCCTAGCCGCATGACTTGCTCCGAAATCGTACCCCGAGCCGCCAGGATCACCACTCGTGCCACCGCGCTCAGAAGGTCCTGGTCCGGCTGGGGCAGGAGGTCGGCCCGAAGTACGTATATGCCTCCGCGCTCCCCGTCCCGCTCCTGGCCGACCGCCGACTGGCTTGCTTGCACCAGGGCTTCCAGGGATTCCTGGAGATCCTGGACGTAGGAGGTGCCCTTCGCATTGAGAATCACCAGGTCCGCGGAAATCCCCTTCATTTGCCAATACTCGTGCGCCCGCACGAGTTGTCTGGCGATGTCCCGCTCTTCGTCAGTCTCGATGCGCACCAGCGCGATGGGATGATCACCGGAGATGCCGTAGGCCCATAGGCCGGGGGGGCCCATGCGGTTCTTGGCCAAAACTTGGGGGGCTGCGCGCAACGTCGGATCGGTGTAAACGAGCCGATTCGCCAGGCGCTGGAAGAGATGCGCTTCGTCCTGGTTGATCCGTAGGTGGTGAAGCTGAACCTGGGCCTGCGTCCAGGCCAAGGAGCTTTCTCGCTCGAAGGTGGTCGGCTGGTGGTACTTTTCTGCGATCTCGAGAATCTCTTCCCGGGAAGTGGCCACGAGTGTGGTGAACACGAGATGGACCGTTCCTCCGGCGGGAATCGCCACGCGGTGCCGGAGGCTCAGGACTGGATCCAGGACCGTTCCAGCGGTGTTTGAAAGGACGCCCCCATCGACTACTGAGAGGGCCGTCCGAACCTCGCGGCCCCGGCCCAGAAACCGTGCGCGGTCGCTCTCGTACTGCAACTCGCCGACCGTCTCCCCTTCGACCTGGGCCAGATGGGCGAGCCAGACCTGGGGCTCGACCGCCGAACGAGGGCGCCGGGTCGCCAGCAAGGTCCCGAGTTCTGGAACGAACTCCGTTTCTACGAACAGGTTCGAAAACGCGGGGTGAGCCTCGTCCGCACCCTGAGGAGCCAGCACCACCTCGGAGTAGGACGTGACATCGATCTCACGGTCGTGGCTCTGGAGATTGGTGACGGTCAGCCGGCGAAGCTCTGCGTCGTCCTCAGGGGAAACCACGATCTCCAGGGCGGTGGAGAGGGACCGGTGCCGCTGCAGGATCTTGGCCCGGTCTTCCGAATAGACGACGTCGTAGGCGTCTGCTTCGGTTCCGCTGGGCTGGAATCCGGCAGACCAGACTTCACCGGTCTCCGCTTCCCTCAGGAAGAGGAAAGAGCCCCAGCAGTCCCGGACCGTATCCTCCCGCCAGCGGGTGAGAGCGAGGTTTCCCCACCGGCTGAACCCCGAGCCCGCCGCCGTGACCATGACCGTATACCGGCCGTTGGAAAGGAGATGGGTACGGGGCGTGAGGTCGTGCGGTGAGTCGAACCGCCGCAGGGCGGCAGGGACGATGTCGCGTACGAGTGCGGCCTCCCGCACTTCCTCGCCCCGGGGCCGGGCCACGGCCACTGCTCGCGGCGTCCGCTCCTGAAGCAGGAGCTCTGCTGCCTGCACCAGAGGGTGCGAGTGAAAACGCCTCCGGGTAAGGCCGTCGTGGACTACGTTGCCCAGGGAAACGAGGGTCATTCCTTGGTGATGGGCCATGTAGGCCCGGACCACGGCCACCCGGGCCTGCTCAGGCAACCTCGAAGGGGTGAAATCGAGGGCCTCATAGAACCCGTATGTGCCTCGGGCCCCTGCCTCCTCGAGGAGGGCGTAATTGGTGAGAGCGGCCTTGGGATCCACCATGGCCGCTAGCGCTGTGGCGTAGGGAGCCACCACCACGTCCTCGAAGAGCCCCCGCTTGAGCCCTAAACCCGGCACCCCGAACCCAGAATACTGATACGTAAGATGCACGTCTCGAACGTTGTAGGCCGATTCCGAGACCCCCCACGGGACTCTCCGCTCCGCACCATACCGGATCTGGCGGTTCACCACGAGACGGCAGCTGAGATCCAATAGACTCTCAGCCGGTTGTCGCATCACGATGAAGGGCATCAGGTATTCGAACATCGATCCCGACCAGGATACGAGGGCCGCGCCACGCCCCACCGGCGTGAGAGACCGGCCGAGAAGAAACCAGTGCTTGGGTGAAACGTCGCCCTTGGCGATTGCGAGGAAGCTCGCCAACCTGGCCTCGGAGGCCAGGAGGTCGTAGCTGCCGGGATCGAGCTTGCCGTCGGCGACCCGATGACCGATGGAAAACAGCCGGCGTGAGGAGTCGAAGAGAAACCGGAAGTCCATGGCCTGGACCATCTCTTCGGCAAGCAGGGCGAGGCAGGAGAGACGCTGCCCGAGAGTCATTCCCCCACCGGGCCGGGCTGTCTCGAGATCGCGCCTGTGGCTTCGGATGGAGTCGCGAACCGCGTTGGCCCAGACCAGTACCTCGGATCGGGGTCCGTCCTCGGTGTCGCTCGAGAGCGTCCGGGCGATGTCTAGAAGATCTTCCGCCTGGGCCTCCAGTTCCCCGAGCCGTTGCCCCAATTCGGAAGGGGACGTCGGGGGTTCCTCCAGGACGGCCGACATCGCGGCGGCGGCTTCCCGCAACTGCACTTCCGTGACCGTCTGCGTGCGCCGGGGATACTCGGCCTTCTCGACGGAATCGAGAAAAAGGTGGAGAGCGTCCCGGACTCCCTCCAAAGCGTCCGGGCCAAAGGGCTGCCGGTCCATGAGGTCGCGGCATGCCTGAGACAGGGCGATCAAATGCCCGGCCAGGTTACCGCTGTCTACCGTGGATACATATATGGGCTCCAGCGGCCTGAGGTCCCGGGTGTCGTACCAGTTGCAGAAGTGGCCTCGAACCCGGTGTAGTTTGGCCATGCTCTCCAGAGTGGCCTCGAGCCGTTCCACCATGTCCAGAACCCCAATCCAGCCGAAGTCGTTGGCGACCACCGTGCTCAGGAGATACAGACCCAGGTTCGTTGGCGAGGTACGGTGGGCTTCGACAGGCTCAGGGTCCTCCTGGAAGTTGTCCGGAGGGAGGGCGTGTTCCTCCTCGTCCACGAACGTTTCGAAGAAGCGCCAGGTCCTGCGGGCGATCAGGCGCAAGGAGCGCGTCTCCAGGGGGGAGAGAATCCATGAATCCCGGACTTTCGCCGGTAGGCTCATGCGCCGCGCGAGGGAGGGTGCCAGCACCCAGAGCAGAACGAATGGCGCAGCCGCGAGCCATGCCCCCGGTTTATTAACGACGAATAGGAAGCCTGTTACGACGGCGAGGAACACGCCCCAGCGGAGGTGCCAAAAGAAGGCCCGGAGCCCGAGGCCGGTTCCGCGGACCGACTGTGCAGCCGGGACCCACTCCAGGAGGTTCCGTTTCGTGAGGTGGAGTCGCACCAGAGTGCGCACCACGGCATCCACCATGAGCCAGGCCTGGTGGGCCAGCATGGTGAGGGCCAGGAACGTTTGCGAAAGGGCCACGGAGATGTCGTGTTCTACGGCCCGCAGGTGACTTCGCTTTGAGATTCCTTGTCGCCGGGGGAGGACGCCGTCGAGAACCGGAATGAAGGCGGGAACGGCGACGGATCCGACGAGCAGTCCTGTCCAGAGGAGGGGGGGGACCGCCGGAAGGGTCCAGCTCATCACCGCCGCCAGGAACGAGGACGGCGCCTCGAGGCTTCGGCGGAGATTGTCCACCATCTTCCATCGGCCCCGGGGCGGGATAGGATCTCTCTGCTTGAGCCCCTCGGCATCGCGGGCAGTGCCCAGGATCCAGGGCAGGAGCTGCCAGTCGCCCCGCACCCATCGACGGTGCCTGTGGGCGGCCACCAGGTAGTTGGTGGGGAACTCCTCGAAAAGATCCACGTCGGTCACCAACCCGGCCCGGGCGAACAGGCCCTCGAACAGGTCGTGACTGAGGAGGGCGTTTTCCGGTACTCTTCCCTCGAGGGCCGCCTTAAAGGCATCGACGTCGTAGATCCCCTTACCCGTATAAGACCCCTCTTCGAAAAGGTCCTGATACACGTCGGAGATGGCGGCTGCGTATGGGTCCACCCCTCCAGGGCCCGAGACGATCCGCTGGTAGGCGGTGCTCGCTGGGCCTGTCGGCAAGGACGGTGTGATCCGGGGCTGCAGGATCGCGTATCCCTCGACCACGCGCCCCTTCTCGATGTCGAAACGCGGCCGGTTCAACGGGTGCGCCGCTGTCCCGACCAGACGGTAGGCACTCTCTTTGGGGAGCCGGGTGTCCGCATCCAGGGTGAGAACGTAGCGGACCCCCTGGGGCACACTGGGCAGTTGTCCGCGGACTGGAATGAAGGAGGTGTCCTTGGCGTCTCTGAGAAGCCTATTCAGCTCGTGGAGCTTCCCTCGCTTCCGTTCCCAGCCGATCCACTTTCCCTCCTTTTCGTTCCAGAGACGCCGACGATGCAACAAGAGAAAGCGGCTCCCGCCCCCCGGTGGACCCTCGTATTTCTGGTTGAGGCCCGCGATGCCGTCGGCCAGGGCGTCGAGGAGATCCCCGTCGCCGGGCATCCTCTCGTGGGGCGCATCTGCCCAGTCGCTCAGGAGGGCGAAGTGGAGATGGCCTTCGGGATTGGCCAGGTAGTGTACCTCGAGGTGCTCGACCTGCTCTTCGATATCGTCTTGGTTGGTGAGCAGCGTCGGCACGGCGACCAGGGTTCGAAGTTCCGGCGGTACGCCCTGAGCGAGCTCGAGCTTGGGGAGCAACTTGGGTGGAACGAGAATCGGAACGAGGCGATGGACGAGGGACACCGCGATTCCTGAGGCGGGCACCAGGCCCAGGATTCCCATCAGGATCAGGACCGGAAGGCCTGCTCCAGTCGTCCAGGTTTGGAAAAGCAACCCGCCCAGCATGAGCGCTGTGAATGCTCCGATCGTTCCCAGGTATCCTGCGGCCGCATGGGACCGGTGGAATCGGCGGAGCCGGATTTTTAACGGAGCACGGAATTTCAGATTCCTTTCGAGTTCCGGCCTGCCCCTGGAGAGGAGGTAGTACCCCGGGTCTTCCTCGGCACGCTCGGGAACTCCTGGGAGCCCAGGCTCGCCCTCCCGAGAATCGGTCTCGATTTCTGCGCCATCCGATTGCGCCTTCCCCTTTTGTGAACTCCCAGCCAGGCGCACGCTTTCTAGCGCCACCTCGATCTCCGTTCGCACCGAGCCCCGGGAAAGCACCTCGATCTGGGCTCTATATGCGTCCCGCGTCGCGAAATCCGACGCCGCGAACCCGGGAGCGGCCCGGAGGACCTGGTCCACCAGACTGACGTCCTCAAAAAACTCGAGCCAGTCGATGGAAGAGATCCAACGCATACTGGTGATGATGTTGCGGACGGTGAGATTGGCTGCAGCCTGGGAATAGTGCTCCAGGGAAACCACCTCATCGGCAGATGTCCCCTGAGCGCTCAGCTTTTTGTTGAGCCAGTCCATCGCCGGGATGATCGAAGGCCCCTGGTCACGAAGCCGCTGGACGAGTTGCACCGCGAAGGGGCGGCGCAACTTGGCTTGCTCCAGGCTCCCCAGAACATCGTATGCGTCCTCGACCGGCCGACCGCTCAGGCCCAACAGGCGGTCCGCCAATTCGTCAGCGCTGGCTCGGGATTTCCTGGAGCGAACGATCAGATTGGAAACCCGCCGGAGGTTCTCCACTAGGGCGATGCGCAGGTGGATGGTGACCGCCCAGAGCTCGCCGATACCGAGGGGCTGGGCGCGCTGGTACGCGCGGACGAATCGCTGAAGGGTCTCCAGCTCGAACCGGCTGTCGGTATGCGCCACGTAGGCCCAGGCCAGTCCATAGACGCGCGGGTATCCCGCGAGGTGTCCCTCGGCGATTTTTGGAAGCCGGCGGTAATAGCTGCCCGGGAGGTGGTCCCGGATCCCACGAATCTGCTCCTCCACAATGTGGAAGTTGTCGAGGAGCCACTCCGCCGCGGGGGTGATCTCGCTCTTCTCCCGTACTGTGTCGGCGATGTCGCGGTAGGCGGCCAAAAGGACCTGTGCGTTATCCCGAACCCTCGGGAGAAGCTTCTTTCCTCTGGAGGGCTCCTCGAGAATCCGCTGAGCTGCGGCCAGGCTCTCGGCGTGCTCCTCCAGACGCTCGATGCCGAAGAGCTCGGCACGGATCGGTGCTTCCCATGGTCTTGTGGTGCCGTTAACGGTGTCGGTGGCGTTCACTTCGAGCTTCCGATCCGGGTCACGACCGGCCACGGCGAGAAGGTGCCGGTCGTGACGCTTGTCAACTTCAAATCGCCCTTCCCGGAGGCCGGCCCTTCCACCAGCCCGCCAGTGCATCACATTGAGCCCGCTCCCGCGAGAAGTCCAGTCAGAGCAGTCCAGTCAGAGCGGAGGAACCCCAGAACCTTTTTGGGAACTGGGGACTCTGCTCCCGGAGTAGAGGAAGTGGTTCGGGGGTGGATTGGCCAGAGACCGAGAAAAAATGGTTAAAAAAAGAAGGGGAAGAGGGACTGACCTTCCTTCCCTTCGCCCTCGCCGATCATCGAGGTCCGGAGGCAGGGCCCCTTTCTGAACCTCTCCCGCTCCCGGCGGGTAAACCCGATTCGGAACCTGAACCCCCCGAAAGCAGAGAGCTGGAGACGGCGAGAAGATGGCGCAGTCGAGAGGGACCATCGGGATACTGACCGGGGGCGGCGACGTTCCCGGCCTCAATCCGGCCATCCGGGCCATCACCATCCGGGCCATTCGCGAAGGGTACCGGGTCATCGGCATCCGCCGCGGATGGGCTGGGCTCGTGGACCTGGCTCCCGACAAAAACGCCGACAACTCGGAGAACGTCCGGACCCTCTCGGAGGATCTGGTTAACCGGGCCGGCCGCACCGGAGGGACCTTCCTCCATTCCTCCCGAACCCGGCCCAGTCATCTTCCCCAAGGTGAGGTCCCGCCTCACCTGAAGGACAGCTACCCCGGGGAATCCAACGACGTCACGCCGGAGGTCTTGAAGAACCTCGAGTTCCTGGGAGTCGACTACCTCATTCCCATCGGCGGCGACGACACTCTGAGCTATGGCCAGCGTCTTCACCAGGAGGGTGTCCGGGTGGTGGCCATTCCCAAAACCATGGACAACGATGTCCCTGGCACAGACTACTGCATCGGATTCAGCACGTGCGTGACCCGAACCATCGAGCTGGCTCACCGTCTCCGGACCAGCGCCGGGTCCCACGAGAGATTCCTGGTTCTGGAGGTCTTCGGGCGCTACGCCGGGTACACGGCCATCCTCCCCACCATGGCCGGGGCCGCAGACCGCTGCGTGATCCCAGAGTTTCCATTTGAGATGGAACGCCTGGCCGAGCTTCTCACCGCTGACAGAGACAAACACCCCAGCCGCTATTCCGTGGTTCTGGTGTCAGAGGGCGCCAAACCGTTGGGCCAGGATGAGATGGTGTTCGAGGGCGGAGAGACGGACCAGTATGGCCACCGGAAACTGGGAGGAATCGGGGACCTGGTCTCGGCCGGCCTGAAGGAGCTGTCGCCCAAGTTCAACCGGGGACGAAGGATCAACGTAGTGAACCAGCGCTTGGGTTATCTCGTCCGATCCGGCGACCCCGACGCGATGGACTCCATCGTTCCCATGGCCTTCGGCAACCTTGCCCTGGATCTGATCCTGCAGGGTACCTCGGGGCGCCTGGTGAGCCTCCGGAACGGCGTGTACGACTCGGTGCCTATCGAGGTGGTGACGGGGCGTAAAAAGGCGGTGGACATCCACAAGTTCTACAATCCGGACCGCCTCCGGCCCCGCTACACTACCTTCGAACGGAAGCCACTCTTCATCATGACGAGCGACGTGTAAGGGTTGACGGGGCCCCATGACCAGCGACGTGTAAGGGGGGTCACCGGTGCGGCCCTTCGCGGGCCATGGCGGTACGCCGACCGTAGAGCGCGATCACCACGAAACAGATCAGGGGAAGGACGAAGGATGCCCGGACGGCAGGGAACGAGAACCCCCCGAGGCCGACCGTTTCCAGGTCGATGATGGCTCCCTGGAGGGGCGGCATCACCGAACCTCCCAGAATCGCCATGATCAGACCAGCGGCCCCGAGCTTCGCATCTTCCCCCACCCCCTTCAAGGCGATCCCGTAGATGGTGGGGAACATCAGGGACATACAAGCCGAGATCCCCACGAGGCAGTAGAGCCCGACCATTCCCTGGATGAGGATAGCGCCAAGTGTCAGTCCTCCCCCGCCTACGGCCAGCGCCATGAGAAGGCCGCCGGGACTCACGTATTTCAGCAGGAACGTGCAGATGAACCGGCTGGTCACGAAGATGACCATGGCCACCATGTTGTAGCCCTGCGCCTGAACCTCGCTCAGACCCAGCTCCATGGTCCCGTAGTGGATGATAAAGGTCCAGCACATGATCTGGGCGCCCACATAGAAGAACTGGGCGACCACCCCCCCGACGTAGCGTTTGTTACGAGTAAGACGGCGGAGGGTCGGGCCGATGTCCAGGGACCGGTCTTCCTCTCCGTATGACGGCATCCGTGTCACGGCGATGGCCACGAAAACCACCACCAGTACGAAGGCGATGCCGATGTAGGGGGTTCTGACCACCGCCAGGTCCTGGACCGTCAGGGCGGCAAGTTGCTCCGCACCCATGGCCCCCCGCTCGGCTGCGGTGGCCGGATTCAGCCGGGCAAGAATGAACTGCTGGGCAATGAACATGCCCAGGAGGGACCCCATGGGATTGAAGGACTGGGCCAGGTTGAGGCGCCGGGTGGAGGTCTCCTCGGAGCCCATGGCCAGGATGAAGGGATTCGCGCTGGTCTCCAGGAAGGATAACCCGCAGGTCAGGGTGAAGTAGGCCACCAGGAAGGGCCAGAAAACCGCCATCATGGAGCCCGGAATGAAGAGGAGCGCTCCCGTGGCGTAGAGCCCCAGCCCCACCAGGATCCCGGCCTTGTACGAGTAGCGCTTGATGAAGAGCGCCGCCGGAAAGGCCATGGCGAAGTAGCCGCCGTAAAAGGCGAACTGCACCAGGGATCCCTGGAAGTTGCTCATCTGGAGGATCCGGGAGAACGCCTTCACCATGGGGTTGGTGACGTCGTTTGCGAAGCCCCAGAGGGGAAAGAGGAGAGTGACCAGGACGAATGGCAGAATGAGCTGGGCAGGAACGACTCTGGAGGAGTTTGCCGCCCCCTCCGTGGAGGTCTGGGTCGGTTCGGCGTCTGTCACATTATCCACCGTGAAGGGTCCTCGGGGGCTGGAGGTTGCGGTGAGCCTGCCCTAGGCCGATTCAAGAACGATGTTTCCGTACTGGGTCGTGTCGGCCGTGCGG
>JBDHGR010000007.1:0-32688 GCA_039589815.1 Gemmatimonadota bacterium
GGGTGATCCTCGTGGAGGCGCCGTGGTCATGAACCAGACCGGCCTCCTCGAATCTTCGAGGAAGTTCGTAGAGCCCTCTGACATTCCGCTCGTGCCACCGGCGGAGGTGCGGAACCGCGGCCAGGCGGTCGCCCTTGCTGCCGTTGCAGGTGGTATGGGCCAGAACGAAGTTGTGGCCCAGGTCCAGGGGGTAGCGCCGCCAGGGGATGAAGTGGTCTACGGCCCCCGCGTGTTGGAGGGCCCGCCCACAGTAGAAGCACCGCCCTTCCTGGACATCCTCCAGGATCTCCCGGTACCGGGAGAGGTCCCTGCGCGAGGTGCCGAACAAGAAGTGGCGAAGCTCAGCCTCGGCGCCCAGGCGCTCGCTGTTGTTGCGCCGAACAAGCTGGGTCCAGGCCCCCTCCACCATCTCGATGACCAGCGAGTAGAACTGACGGAAGCAATAGGCCACTCCAGGCTTCAGTACGATTTCTCGAGGGTTATCCTGCTCCCGGTTCTCGTAGAGGAAATCCATCCGCTCAGCGCCCACCGTCTGGAGCTTCCAGAGGGGCATCACCCGGACGGTCCGCTCCACCCGGCCTAGGAGCCCCTCCCATCGGTCGCCCCTCTCCACCTTCCCCAGGTGGTCGCCGTACTCCGCCCTAGCCTCCCGTACGGCGGTGATGACCGCAGCCTGCCGGCCGGTGTTCTGCCTGAGCGGATGTTCAACGTCCCCGGCCGGAAAGGGAGCAGCCTGCCGCCAGTAGAGCCGAACAAACTGGTCCGCCAGCTCCCGTGTGGAGAGGGTCAACGGCGCACCGCTCTCGTCGCCCCGGGTGACGCAGAGGTCGGCGATGGCGTGGAGGAGGGCGAACTTATAGGTGGCGACGAACGAGCCCTCGTCCAGGAGGCGCCGCAGCTTCTGGATGAAATCGAGCTGCTCCTGGGCCGAAGGTAGAGGATGCATCACTCGTCTTCCCAATAGGGGGCCCGCTCGGGAATCACCCACCGAATCCCACCGCGTGGATCCGCTGCGTCGCCCTGGTACCGGGGGATCACGTGAAGGTGCAGGTGACCCACGGTCTGACCGGCCGCAAAGCCATCGTTGATTCCGATGTTGTATCCGTCCGGTGAATGGGAGGCCTCGATCTCACCCCGGACAGCGGAGACGGCCTGGAAAAGCTCCGCCTGCTCTTCTTCGGTGGCCTCGAACCAACTCCCAACGTGCCGGTTGGGGATGATAAGCGCGTGGCCTGGGTTGACTGGGTGGGCGTCCCAGAGGGCGAAGACCCGGTCACCCCGGAACAAGACCCGGGCCGGGTCGGGAGAGCAGAATGGGCAAAAAGAGCCGGTCATCTTGCTGGTTCCATCGAGGCGAGGACCTGGATGGGCACGGGTGGTGGCGAGCGCCTGTTTTGGAGGAACGAAATAGCCTGTGGTTCCTGACCCCAAAGTATCCCTCTGGGTGGTGCAGATGAAAGGCGAGGACCTGAAGAACCAACTCACTTCCACGCACGGTACCAGGGTCAGGAGGTGATGGTGGAGATCGATTCAGGTCTCGTCACCGGATCCTTTTCGAAAAGGGCCTTGAGCATTCTTTTTGAGTGGATGGAACTTCACAGAGAGGAGTCGGAGAGGAACTGGGCCCACGCCAGGGCACGCGAACCACTCAAGCCCATTGAACCGCTCTCCTGAGGCAACCTCATGTTTCTACATATCAATGCCGCCACCTATCTGGGTGAGTACACGCTCCGCCTTGAGTTCTCCGATGGATCTATCCGAGAGGTGGATCTGTCCACCGAGCTCCACGGCGAAGTGTTCGAGCCCCTTCGCGATCCTGCGGTTTTTGCCCAGGTGCGGGTCAATTCCGAAACAGGAACCATCGAGTGGCCCAACGGAGCCGATCTGGCCCCTGAGTTCCTAAACAAGCTGGGTACCGAAGTCGAGAACGTGGCTTAGCGAGCCACACCGGCAATGCCGGAGACTCCCTCTTCTTTATTGGATCGGATTCATGCCCATTGGTTCCAAACGAACCCGGTCATTCCTGGTCTGTCAGCCTGCGCGCATCGACAAATGCCTTGAACACTCCGAACTCAGATAGATCCCCTGGAAGCCCAAGGCAGGCGTGAACCAGGCGGATCGCTCCGTGCCATTCGGCTTCGGTCGCGGGTCCGGCCATGTCGACCGCATTCGTGAAATAGAGGAACACGAGGCTACTGTCGATTCCGTTCAGCCGACGTAGGAAGAACTGAAAGGCGAGACGGTTGGCGTACTGATAGAAGGGGCCATTCCAATCGACTCGGCTGCGAGGGGCGAGGTGCTTTCGAGTTGCGGACAACGACCTCCGAATCAACTCCACAGACGCCTCGGCGGTAGCTGCGGACGGACCTGAGACCATCTCAGGAATATGGGCTTTGGCCTCCACCAGAACCGGGCGCCCAGAAGAGGAGTTCCCGAGCCCATCCCAAACCTGCCCTCGGTTTGGCCAAAAATCCTTGAGAGGAGTCTTTGGCAAGGATTCGATTCCGACCTGACGAAGGGCAGCCAAATCCCGGTACTCCGTGTATTCGGCGTTGGCGACGGGCGAGGCCCAAGTTAGGTCCTCCCGCCGTCCGATCGCACCGCTCCGACGGAGCGCACGGAGAAGCAGCTCCGGCCTCTTTTCGACGGCGATCTGAAGGAGCCTCTGGCTTCCTAGGGTTTGGCTGGCTGCCATCTGTATTCTCCTTTAGCGATTCTACGGTCCGAATCCTTGCATTTAAGAACCTGCCGTTAATTCGGCCACCTTAGCCGGCAGCTCTCCAGTAGTGGGCAGCGGTATTCAGTAGCGCGACCGCTGCAGGACACACGTCAACGGCCATGGGGGGGTCAATCAGGTTAAGGATCGCGGAGCGGACACGCTAGATCTCTCTTGGCGGCAGCTCTATCCGGTCCCGGCGGCCAGGGTCTTTTCATTCTCCACAGTCTTCAGGAATGAGCTCGACAAAGTCCTGCAGGAAACCTCTGGCGCGTGCTCGCGCCCACTCCGTTGACCAGCCGTACCGGACCTCGAGGGCAAAGGCAACCCTGGGGAGGAGGTCTCCCTCAGTTTGGGCGAGTGCGACGGAAACGCTGTTTCGGGCCGTTCGGGCCAGCGACGCACGCCCTGGTTGCTCCTCACAGATTCTGCGAATCCCTTCCTCGATTCTCTCAACCAAGGCCCCACCTTCAGCCATGATCTCAACAATGTAGAGGAGGTCGTTGGAGCTTCTTTCTCCATCACTTCGCCGAAAGAAGGTGGCGCCTTTCTGTACCAGGTACGCAGGAAGGCTGGGCACCCGAACTGTGAGTCCCTCTCCCCTCCCAGCGGAAGGTCCGTCGGGAACCCAAAGGTCAACGGTTTTCTCGCGGAGGAACTTCAACCCGTTTAGGCTCAACCCTCCGACCCCCGAACCGGGTACCTGGCTTCTGACTCCTCCAAGCTCCTTTGCGGGTCCCACGTGATCCAGGAAGAACTCGATACGCTCACCCCGAGCGGTGTCTCTCTCCCAGACGGCAGGTGGCGAGTTCCGGTCCACCGGTCGGAATCCGGCATTCAATAAGGTGTCCGAGAGGACCCTCGGACCGCCCGGAAGGGGGGAATCCGGAAGAAGGATGTCCAATTCGAAGGTGGAGATGGGGTCCCTGGCCCACTCTTCTTCAGAGCCGAACCGACGATGCAGTTGGGGAACCCAACCTCCGATCAGAACCAGGTAGGGAAGGTGATCTTTTAGGTCCTTGAGGATCGGCCGGAGTATGCCCTCAAAGGGGTCTTCAAAGGCCATCGGCACCCCCCACCTCCAGGTTCGCCAGGAGCCTTTCAGCCTGCTCCCGCCCCCGAATCGGGTGGTTCCAGAGATCCAGGACCAGTTGGAGCGTGGATACCACCGGCACTCCGTCGATCTCCCTCACCCCTTCCCACACCGAACTCCCGTAATGAGGGGACACGAGATGAAGAGCACCTTTCTCCTCGGACTTCCAACCCGCCTTCTGTGCGGCCAGGAACAGGTCCGCTTCGGTCTTCGCCTCCAGGTAGATGTGCAGTTCCTCCACCGGAGCATGACGCGCAATCAAAGCTCCGGCGGCATGGAGAGTCACCGCCCAGCGCTTCCCGCCGAACGATTTCGGAAGGCGCCTCAGGAACCGCTCTGGCGACCCCACGGGCGCCGCCACCGCCAGCGAGCCGTTATCACGCCAGTGGTATTCCCTTACCCACTCCTCTACCAAAGAACGCCGGCTTTCCAGCCGGACCCTTTTCTCCCGCCCTGACCTGCGGACCTCGGCCAGGCCGCGGTCTCGCAAATCCTGGACCGCGTAGGATGTCACCGAGTTGGAAACCCCCGCTTCCTGGGCCAATTCGGAGAGGGTCCATGTCTTCCCAGGACGGGCGGAGAACATCGCCCGAGGGACGAGGGAAGCCCGGTCCGAAAAGGCGCTCCGTGAAGAACCAGGCTTCGACAAACGAGCTCTTCGAAGTCCCGCCCGGTCTACCAGAAGGCCGGGAGCCTGAATGCGGACCGCACCGCTGAGAGCCACGAATGACTGGCCAGAGTCCCGCAACCTGTCGAGCTCAGCAGCCGAAGGCCGCCGAAGAACCCACAGGGTCAGATCAGGCGCCCCTTCGCGCAGTGTGCTGCTCCAGGGTGCAAGGCGGAAGCGCAGCGGGGGCAATCCGGCCTGGAGGATCGAGATCCCCGCAGGCCCGGTGGACCGGACTTCCACGGCCTCTCCAACAGCTTTCTGGATGAGGTCGAGAATCTCTTCGGTTGAAAAATTCACAAAATCCTCATTGTTTCACATATCTGTGAAATAAAGATCATGTTGTGAATAATATAGCAGCATTCCCGTCCAGTAAACATGTTTCAATGGGACTCTTCTCTGACGAGAACCGCTTTCATCGTTTGGCATGGTCCCGCCACACCTTTTTGATAGCCTTTGCACTAGGCGAGGTTATTCTCGGTTCGTGCCTGGAGGCTGATATTGGACGGCGGTGGGGTGATTGCCCGGAATCACTGGTGGGGGCTATCGTTCCCCATGGACTACCGGGAGCGACTCACCATCGAACCAGGTAAACGCGGGGGAAAACCCTGTATTCGGGGTTTTCGGATTACCGTTTCCGAGGTTTTGGACCTCCTGGCGGCAGGAATGACCGAAGCTCAGGTTCTCGCCGATTTTCCGGATCTGGAACCCGAGGACCTTCGAGCTGTCCTGGCATTTGCGGCCGATCGTGAGCGGAAGCTTTTCAACTCACCCTCCCCGTGAAGCACCTATTCGATGAGAACCTCTCCCCCCACCTAGTCGAGGCACTCTCAGGGGAGTTCCCAGGATCCACTCAAGTCCGGGACGTCGGGCTTCAAGAGAATCCAAATCGAGGAGTTCGACTCGGAGGAGGGGGCCGCGTTTCTGATTCTGAGGTGACCTTCAAAGCTGGAGTGAACGTTGCTGAGTCCAATTGAAAACGTGGAGGCGAGACCCGGCTATCGGCTCTGGATCAGATTCGCAGAAGGGGTCGAGGGTGAGGTGTCCATGGTTCATTTGGTGGGGATAGGTGTTTTCGGGGCATGGGAGGACCCTGCTTTCTTCTCGAGAGTGGCCATTGATCCCGAATCGGCGACGGTGGTTTGGCTCGGAGGGATTGATTTGGCCCCGGATGCCCTTTATGCCCGAATCACCGGCGCATCCACCTCGTTCATCACCCCCCACTCTTCATAACCGCTCGACACGCTTCGACCGGCCTCAGCCTACAGGACCTCTTCCATCCAGCCCAGGACAATCTCGACGGTCTCCGCCAAGCCCTCGGGCGCGCTTCGCCCCGGAAAGGCCTCCGGTGGCGGCTTGCGAATACCGCAGAAAGCGAAAGTCCTTTGGTGCCCTTGACCTCACTCAGGAGGAGCTGGTTGACCGCCTCTCTGTAGCCCAGTCGAACATCTCACGCCTGGAGCGGCGCAGAGACATGTTGATCAGCACCCTCCAGGAAGAAGTTCCGGCCCTGGGGGGCGAGCTCCGACTTACGGCGGTGTTCCCTGATGGGGTGGTGGAGATCAATCAGTTTCAGGTAGGGGGATCACGAAGCGGACCCGCCAAATTTGTCCAAACCATCCATGGAATCGCCCGAGCGGCCCAACGATGCTGCGATGAGAGGAGAATCAGGATACAGTCTTGAACTTGAAGTATGGTTCCATATGCGGTACCATAACCTGCAGGACTCTAAGGGAATGGCGAAGGCGTACCAGGTTCGCCAGCTCCTGGTGGCCCTGGAGGAACTGGGGATCCTGTGAAGGAGAGTACGATGCCGAACTATGGCATGAGGTTGGCCTGCAGCCCCGAGGATCAGGTCTACGTGGCCTCCTGCCCGGAACTCGGTGACCTCTCCGCCCACGGTGCTGCACCCGCAGAAGCAGCCGCAGAACTCTCGAGGGCCATTGAGCTGGCCATTGAGACCTTTGAGGAAGAAGGTTGGGCACTGCCTGAGCCGCGAACCGTCCGAACCCACAGCGGCCAGTTCAGGGTCCGGCTTCCCGGATCCCTCCATGCCTGGTTGGCTGAAACGGCTGAAGCCGAGGGTGTATCCTTGAACACCTTCGTCGTGGCGAAATTGTCCGAGGCCCGGGGTGTACCTGTCCATCCCAGAAACGGCCCTTCCCCTCAACAGCCTTCTCTGCGCGCAGCTCCCATGGTTCGAGGGGCGGGGCGGGAGTAGGAAACCCGGAAGGCCCTCTTCAATAAAACACTCCTTTGGACCTTTCCAGTCCGTCCCCCCTTGCCATAGATCCGCCCACCCCCCCCGAAACAACTGTCAAAACCGAAGTACCTGGGATTCCCAAAAACCTTGAATTTGTATATACGATTGTATAGCTTATGGTGTTCGAGTGGGATAAGAAGAAAAGCGACGTGAATCTGCTGGAAAGGGGATTCGACTTTCAATTCGCTACACTGGTATTCGAGGGCCCGACGCTCGAGAAAGAAGATCGGCGGAGGGCCTATGGCGAAAGGCGCATCGTGGCCATCGGCGTGACGCATGGCCTCCACCTGACGGTGGTATTTACCGATCGCCTCGATCAGGAAGGCAACCCGATCCGGCGCATCATCTCTTCCAGAAGGAGTAACCGGGGTGAGCGGGAAGTCTACGAGCAGTCAAAGACGGGTTGATCAGCCCTCCCGAGGCCGTGCTGATTTGGCGCGTCTCCGCGAAATGAACGATGCAGAGATCGACGCTACATCCCCTCCGGAGCTCTCTGATCTCCCCGACGATTTCTGGGACAACGCCGAGGTCGTTTTGCCTCCCGCGAAGGAAGCCATCTCAATTCGCGTCGATCAGGATGTCCTCGAATGGTTCAGGAACCAGGGCCCCAGGTACCAGACCCGCATGAACGCGGTGTTGCGTTCATACATGGCCATGACGAAAGGCCGAAGTCGCTGACAAGCAGAGCGAATGACCTCCTCCTTGCGTTATCAAAACATACTTATCTATCTTTTGATAGAGTGATCCTGTATCCAAGGTTGAGAGGGTCAGATGACTAATCGCGCTGGGCGATCGGTTCGACAGCAGGGAGGAGCCGAGGGTTTTTCTGCCTTCATCCCGGCGCTGCTTCCCCCTGACCCGCCTGTGGATCTCGGAGGGGAAATGGCTCGCCTCCACGAATCCCCGGATCGTCTCCTCTATATGTACATCCGAAAGGAAGCGGTTCTGACGAGCCAGATCGAGGGTACTCAGTCCACTCTGGCCGATCTCCTTCGCTACGAGAACGCCAACGCACCGGGAACCCCTGTTGATGATGTGCGCGAAGTATCCCACTACGTTGATGCCCTCTCCTACGCCGCGGAGCAGATCAAGACCGGATCCCTTCCCCTCTCTCTCCGACTCCTCAAAGAGGCCCACCGCCGTCTCCTGGAGGAGGGTCGAGGGGTGGCGCAGGATCCCGGTGAGTTCCGAAGAACCCAGAACTGGGTGGGTGGCACGCGACCGGGAAACGCGACCTATGTACCTCCTCCGCCTCAGGAGGTCCTCCCGGCCCTAAGCAACCTTGAGAAGTACATCCATGACGAATACGGCCCCACTCCAGCGCTGGTGAAAGCTGCCCTCGCCCACGCGCAGTTCGAGGCCATTCACCCGTTTCTCGACGGCAATGGCCGGATCGGACGACTCCTCATCAGTCTCATTCTCGTGGCCGATGGCGCTCTCCCTCATCCGTTTTTCTACATCAGCCTCTACTTCAAACAAAACCGCACCGACTACTACGAGGCGCTCCAGCGAGTTCGGACCCATGGTGACTGGGAGGGGTGGCTGCGGTTTTTCCTGATCGGTGCAGAGGCCGTGGCGAATGAGGCCACCGCGACGGCGGAAGCCCTCTCAGACCTCTTCAGGCACGATCGCGCCAGGGTCGAAAAGCTCGGTCGCGCCGCACCTTCGGCGTTGAGAGTCTATGATCTCCTTCGAGACCGAATCCTGATTTCTTCAACGCGGGTCGCCGAAACGCTCGGCCTGACCTGGCCGACCATTCAGGCCGCCATCGAACGCTTGGAGGGTCTCGGAATCGCTATGGAAGTGACTGGGAAGAGGCGGGATCGAATCTACGCATACGAAAGACAACTCAAGGTATTGGACGAAGGCACCGGTCAATTCCCCCTTTGAGTTGTGAAGGGCGTTTGGCCCCCGATAACGCCCGTTTCAAGCACGGGCCTCAGCTCCGCTTTCGCGGGCGGGCAGGGTGGCCTATCGGATGATCTCTGGCCCGGCCCTCAGCAGTGCGAACCGCACGTCCTTACATCGTGGCCCTGGTGAGGAACAAGGTTGATCAGCGGTACACAGATCTGGTGGGCGATATTCTGAAGGCGTCCGAAAGCACGTGACGCGGGCCGCCTTCAGTACCGATCCATCTGCCATCATCGAGGTCAGCTACTCGGTGGGTGAGGATAGACTATGGATGTGCTTCGGCGACGGCCACAAAGCATCCTCTCCTTGGAAGTACCTGGGTCTCTCTGAGGTGTCTCCACCTCTTCTGCCGAAGACCGCCGCCGTATCGAAAGACCACGATTCCATCCAGGTTCTCCGCCAGGATGGCTCGGTCTTTGATATTGACTCGGTCGCGGTTCGGGCCCTTGTAGACCAAGCAGCCAGGCAGAGCATTCAGGAGGCCTCCGCACACAGCGACCAGGAGCTCGGACACCTCCTCAGAGGGTGGCGAATGGCCCAGGGAAAAACTCAAATCGAGGTCTCTCGGCTCAGTGGCCTCGAGCAGGCTCTCATCTCTAAACTGGAAAACGGTCGGCACCGCCCTCGATTCGATACGCTCCGAAGGTATTCCAAAGCGCTCGGACTTACGGTGGCTGAGATGATTCGGGTGAAACTCCCTCCAGGTCGCCCAATTGGGCGTCAGACGAAGTGGCGGTGAGCAGGCGGGTGAGGAGGCACAGATATTGAAATCCTGATTGTACAGACACATATTTGATTTGTACAGTCAACTGGAGGGATACATGCCGAAGGATGCGAGGATCGTTCGCAAGAACATGCGCCTCAGACAGGATCTCCTCGACCGAGCCCGCCGAGTGCTCGGAACCAGGACCGAAACCGAGACGGTGGAGCAGGCGCTTGAACTGGTGACATTTCGCAAGGAGGTAGCAGAGGGGATCCGCCGTATCGCCGGATCTGGGAGCCTCCGCGATATCTACGCCGACGAGGCGTAGATGGCCCTGTATGTGATCGACACGGATCTCTACGTCTCTGCCGACCGGGACTTGGCGTGGGCCCAGGAGCTCGAACGGTTCTCGACAGCCTATCTCCCGTTCATCCATTTTCACGCCGTGGTGGCGCAAGAGCTCCTCGCTGGAGCCATCGATCAACGACGGGATAAGCTCGTCGAGGAAAGCCTCCTCCTACCTTTTGAAAGGCGGGGAAGGGTCCTCGTTCCGAGCTTTGCGGCCTGGAAGGGTGCAGGACGCATTCTCTCCCAACTCGTCCAGCGCAAACTCATGAGTCCGGGGGGTTACAAGCGGTCATTCCTCAACGATTGTGTGCTCGCTGCCTCCTGCCGAGAAGTCGGAGCAACACTGATCACCCTCAACCGAGAAGGTTTTGAGCTCATCCGTCAGGTGTTGCCGTTCGAGTTCTCCGAGCCATGGCCGGAGTAAGCTTTGGATGGAGATCAACCAATTCCTGGCCGAATCTTCCTCAGTCGGACGGGCCTCTTCCCGAGGCCTCCAGGATTGAGGGGTTCCCTTGCAAAGACAGATTTATACGTATACGTTTAACAATACACGTATACGGAGACTCCCCGTGAAGACCAAACTCACACTTACCATCGATGCCCAGCTCATCCCAAAGGCCAAGCGGTATGCCAGAGCCCGAGGGGTTTCACTCTCTTCGGTCGTTGAGGAGGCTCTGCAAAGGTTCGCGTCGGATGAATCCCCTTCGTTCGTGGAACGCTGGCGAGGCCGTTTCGAAGCCGCATCCAAAAATGATGATCGATTCCAGGCCCTGGCGGAGAAGTACCTTTGATTCTCCTGGACACCGATGTTCTCATCGACGTGGCGCTGGATCGCTCACCCCATGCCCAGGGGGCCGGGGAGTTGTTGACCCTCCTGGAGACACGCCCGCGCATGGCCTTCGTGGCATGGCACACGTTGTCGAACTTCTACCACCTGGTCTCACCGACACGGGGAAAAGACGATGCTCGTCAGTTTTTGTCGGACCTCACGGGTTTCGTCTCGGTGGCACCAACCGACACAGACGCATTCCACTTCGCCACCACCCTTCCCCTTTCCGACTTCGAGGATGCCCTCCAGGTGGCGGCCGCGTGGTCATGCGGTGCCACCCACATCGCGACCCGGAACCTAAAGGACTTTCGCCGCTCTCCGATCCCTGCCCGGAGACCGGCTGATCTGGCCCGGGAGTTGGGTTAGCCGCCGCCCCCTACCCCCTCGTTGTCCTTGACGCCCTAAGCGCCATCATCCAGTTTAGACTAGTCGTAGACCAGTCTTTATGGAGGGTGCCATGGTCACCGTTGGAGCCTATGAAGCGAAGACCCGCCTGCCCGAGCTCCTCCGCCTGGTGGAGGCGGGAGAACGCGTAACCATCACCCGTCATGGCCGGCCCGTCGCTCTTCTCACGGCCCCCACCGGCCTGCCCGAGACTACCGCCACGGAAGCCGTCCAGGCCCTCGCCTCGTTCGGCAAGGGGCGACGACTGGGTCCCTCCCTCTCCGTCCTGGACCTCATCGAGGAGGGGCGCAGATGAACTTCGTCCTGGATGCCTCGGTGACCCTGGCCTGGGCCTTCGAAGGCGAGGGCGGGGAGTACGCCCGGGATGTCCTGGCCAGATTGGAAAGGGAGGAAGCTTGCACCACGGCCCTCTGGCCTCTGGAGATCTCGAACGGGCTCCTGGTCGCCGAACGACGCGGCCGAATCGAGCCGGCGGCCTCCGCACGGTTCACCCGCCTTCTCCTGGCTCTGCCCATCGTCGTGGAGCCCGTGGACCGTCGAAGGGTTTTCGAACAAACACACCTTTTGGCTCGGAGGTGGGCCCTCTCGGCCTACGATGCCCACTATCTCGAGCTGGCGATCCGCTACGGCATCCCCCTGGCGACCCTGGACGAAGGGCTCCGGCAGGCCGCTGAAAACGAGGGGGTCCGGGGTCCGTTGGCGTAGAGACCGGTAGACTCCCCGAATCACCTCACCTGCCAATCTTCCTTATAGAAGTCGCCACCAAAGGCGAATAAGCTCCCCATTCATCGTTAATACGCCATTACTGACGAATAAAAGATCCTTGTGTTTCTCCACCTAAATCGCCATTCTTGACGAAGAAAAGAAGAATTGACGGTCTTTTCGCCATCGATGACGACTTATGGATAATCCAGATCAACGATCGGACGAGGCCATTCTGGCCGAGTTGGGGGAGCGCCTGAGCACGGCCCGCCTATCCCGTGACCTGACTCAGGCCCAGCTCGCCCTGGACGCAGGGGTTTCGAAACGTACCGTGGAGCGCATCGAAGCCGGCCGGTCCACGCAGCTCACCAGCTTCATCCGCATCCTCCGCACCCTGGGACTCCTGGACGGCCTGGAGTCGCTCCTTCCCCCTCCCCAGCCCAGTCCCATGGACCTGCTTCGTCGGGCCGGAAGGCGCCCTCGGCGGGCCACCGGAAAGAAAGCAGATTCCGGCGAACCCTGGACCTGGGGGAATGAGAGCCAATGAACCTCGCTGAAGTCAGGCTCTGGGGCCGGACCATCGGCGCCGTATCACAAGAATCCGGCTCCCGGTACTCCGCCTTCCAGTACGCTCCGGACTTCGCCGAAAGCGGGATTCAGATCGCCCCCCTCACCATGCCCCTCGCCCGGCATCCGTATGTCTTCCCCGAGCTGTCCCGCCGGAGCTTCAGGGGCCTCCCGGGCCTCCTCTCCGACTCCCTTCCCGACGACTTCGGGAACGCGCTCATCGATGCGTGGCTGGTCCGGCAGGGGCGGGACCCGGGCGACTTCAGCCCCATCGAGCGGCTCTGCTACGTGGGCTCCCGGGGCACGGGCGCCCTGGAGTACAGGCCGTCGACAGGCCCGCGGCCGAGCCGCAACAGGACCATCGAGGTCCAGGCGTTGGTGGATCTGGCCTCCCGCATCCTCGGTCAGCGGGAGGACCTTCGAGTGTCCATCGCCCCTGGCCGGGAGGAGGACGCTCTATCGGACCTCCTCCGCGTGGGCACATCGGCCGGCGGCGCCCGGGCCAAGGCTCTCATCGCGTGGAACCCGGAGACCAACGAGGTCCGCTCCGGACAGATCGAGGCGGAGCAGGGATTCGAGTATTGGATCCTCAAGTTCGACGGGGTCGTGGGAAGCCACGGGACCGAGCTCGGCAATCCCCGGGGTTACGGAGCTGTCGAGTACGCCTACTCCATGATGGCCAGGGCGGCCGGAGTCGGCATGAGCGATTGCAGGCTCTTCGAGGAAGGGGATCGCCGCCATTTCATGACCCGGCGGTTCGATCGAACCTCCGACGGGACGAAGCTCCACATGCTTTCCCTGGGTGCCGTGGCCCACCTCGACTTCCAGGCCGCCGGCGCCCACGCCTACGAGCAAGCCCTGCTCACCATCCGTAGGCTCGGCCTCCCCATGGAGGCCGTGGAAGAGCAGTTCCGGCGAATGGTCTTCAACGTCCTGGCCCGAAACCAGGACGACCACGTGAAGAACATCGCCTTTCTCATGGACAAACGAGGACGGTGGGCCCTCTCACCCGCCTTCGACGTCATCTACGCCTACAGCCCCTCCGGCGACTGGACCGCCAGCCACCAGATGACGGTCAACGGAAAGCGGGACGGCTTTTCCCGGGCCGACTTCGAGGCGGTAGCCCGGGGGGCGTCAATGAAGCGCGGTCGGGCAGCAGCGATTCACGACGAGGTCCACGCCGCCGTATCCCGGTGGGCTGAATTCGCCGCCCTGGCCGGAGTGGAGGAGCGCCGGACAGAGAAGATCCGGAAGGCCCTCAGGCTAGACCTGCCAAAGGGCTGAAGCGGAACTCGCTACTCCACCCTCCGGAACCTCACCTTCCACACCCTCCCCGAGCTCTGGGTGAATCCGGCGATCTCGCCAACCGAGTCCCGGAAGAACGTCACCCAGTTGCCCCCCGCCCCGAAACCGTCATGGAAGACGGGACCTAGGTTCTGCCGGCCCATCTTCCGGTTCACGAAGAACAGCCGCCCTTCCTCGAGACGGGCCTCGTACTCCACACCCAGTTCCTCGCTCCAGTAACGACCGACATAAGGCTCTAGGTCCACCGAATCCCGAACCACCGAGGCACGCCGGACATACGTGATCCCATTCGGATCGGTGACGGAGATCGAGCCGTCGGGCGTCCTCACGAACCGGGCGGTCTCATCCTCACCGTCGGGCTGAAAAACCCATTCGCCCTCATGAAAAAGCCTCATTCGCCCTTCCATGAACAGGTGGCCCCCTCTTTCCCGAAGAGCTACCGGGCGGTCGTTGAAGTCCGCGGTGTAGTAGCCCGCCAGCTCCTCCAGCTCGACCTCGGAAAGAGGAACCGGATCACGCTCCTCCTCCTCATCTTCTTCCGGAGCCTCCTCGTCGGGGAGCGGCTCAGGAAACGCATCCTCCAGAACGATGTCCGCCACCTCCCGGGCCAGGCCGCCGGGACCGCTGGAGGGGAAGTTGCAGAGGACGGCCACGCTGACCTCCTGCTCCGGGAATCGGAGGAAATCGCTACGATACCCCGCGTCGGCCCCGCCGTGGCCTACGGTGGGAAGGCCCCGGTAGCGACCGTGGGACAGGCCCAGGGCGTAGTTGATGGTGTCACCAGAGCTGAGGATCCCCCGTTCGTGCATGCCCTCCAGGACCTCCGGCCCACCTACCTCTGATGTGTAGAAGTTCCGGTCCCATTTGGCCATGTCCTCCACCGTGGTGTGGAGGCTGGTGGCGCCCACAACGTCGAAGTCCGGGATGCTGATCCGGTACCCTCCGTCCCGACCCAGGGGGGCATAGGCATAAGCCCGGTTGGGCACCACGGTGTTGTGGTCGTCGTGGAAATGGGTGCCGGTCATATCAAGGGGCCCGAACATCCGCTCCTGGGTGAACTCCTTCAGCGTCTTGTCCGACACCCTTTCCACCACGACCGCCAGAAGGGTGAAGCCGGTGTTGGAGTACAGGTACTGGTCACCCACCGAGAAGTTCAGGGCGGTTTGCCGGGAGGTGATCTCCAGGACGTCGTCCTGGGTGATGACGTCAGCCTCGAAACGCCACCCCGCCATGGCCAGGAGGCTCCATTGGTCCCGGATCCCCGAGGTGTGGTTCGCAAGGTGCCTCAGGGTGATGGTTTCCCCGAAGTCGGGCACCTCGGGAACATACTCCCGAATGTCGTCCTCCCAGGAGACCTTTCCCTCGGCAACCAGGAGGGAGACGGCGAAGGCCGTGAATTGCTTCGACACGGAGGCCACGTGGAAGACGGAGGACGGATCGATGGGGATGTCGTACTCCAGGTTGGCCATCCCATAGCCCTTCAGGTAAGCAGGACTACCCTCCTCCATCACTCCCAGTGCACACCCCGGCATGTGGGTCGAATCCATTCCTTCGAAGACTGAATCGATCCGGGCCTGGATCTCGGGCCCAAAGCCCCCCGGTCCCTGCCCTTGGAGGCCCGGGGGGAAGGCCACGAGAGCCAGGAGGAAAACAACGCCGTACCGCAACCAACTTATTCGCATTCCCCATCTCCGTAGTTGAGAGTCCAGGAAGAACCTGCGGCGCCGCCGCGGACCGATCAAGGCGACGGAGGTAGGGTCCGCCGATGAAAACCCTTCCGGATTAGGTCGGTTTCACCCAGATTCCTCCCTGTTCCCCACATCAAAGGACCAGTGAATGAGAACGTTCAGCCACCGCTTTTCGGAGCGTAAGGTTGTGCAGTGGGCCATCGGCTACCTGGCAGTATCCTGGATCGCGCTTCAGGTACTTCAAGTGCTCTGGGAGGTGTTCGAATGGCCCCTCGTGCCCCTGCGAGTGTTCGTGGGCGTTGTGGTGATCGGGTTCCCGGTCACCGTCGGCCTAGCCTGGATGCGGCGCTCCACCAGCGATCCGGACACCGGGCCGGATCCGACAGACACCCCACCCGGAAGGTACCCCGTACGACTTCTGGTCTCGCTGGCCATCGTCACGGGCCTCCTCGTGGGCGTGGGGTGGACCATAAAACGTTCACTCGATCGGCATTGGGCACGGGCAGAAGCGGTTCTCGAGATGGGACGCCTGACTGCAGCGGGGGACTTCGCCACGGCCCTCGAGATCGGGGAGCGGGCTTTGGCCATCATTCCCGATCTTCCGGCACTCGACAGTCTCGTCTCGGAAGTTTCCGAGACACCCTCCATCCGGACGGAGCCCGCCGGGGCTGAGGTATTCGTAAGGGAGTACGAGGACATTGACGGTCCGTGGACCCGGGTGGGGAACACGCCCCTTACTGAGGTCCGGTTGCCACGTGGCCCTAAACGATGGCGGATCGTGCACGAGGGGTTTGAGACCATCGAAAGGTTGGGTGGCGCAGGCCTCAGCCAAGACCTTCCTCTCCACACCGAAGGATCCATCCCCGGAGGGATGGTCTATATCCCGGGAGGTACGGCCGGTGGGTTCATTACCGGAATCGGGCCGCTAATCCCCCTCGAGTACGGCGAGTACTTCATCGACCGATACGAGGTGACCAACGAAGAGTTTCGGGAGTTCGTGGAGGCTGGAGGGTACGAGCAGCAGGAGTTCTGGACCCACGACTTCGTGGATGAAGGCCGTCGGCTGACATGGGCAGAAGCCATGGAACGCTTCGAAGACGCCACCGGTGCACCGGGTCCCTCCACATGGGAGCTCGGACGCCCAAGACCGGGCGAGGAGTCGCTGCCGGTCACCGGGGTAAGCTGGTACGAAGCCGCCGCCTACGCCGAGTTCAGGGGCAAAAGCCTTCCTACGCTTCGGCATTGGGTACGTGCGGCCGGCACCGGCCAGGGTGGATCCATCATCCCCCTGAGCAACCTGGACGGAGACGGCCCGGCGGAACCTGGGACATTCCAAGGAATGAGTCCGTCTGGCGCCCTCGACATGGCTGGGAACGTGCGGGAGTGGGTTCTGAACAGTGCCGGGAACCAACGGCACGCGGTCGGAGGGGCCTGGAGCGATCCGCCCTACTTCTTCAGCGGCCCGAATGTCCAGCCGCCCTTCAGTCGGTTACCCGTCAACGGTTTTCGACTCGCCGAATACACACAGGAAGGAGACTTCGAAGGCCAGGCGGAGATCGACATGCCGCTCCTTACGCGGGATTACTACGCGGAGCAGCCCGTGTCGGATGAGGTCTTCAACGTATTCGCCGCCCAGTTCAGCTATGACCCCGCACCCCTCGACGCCGTCGTCGAGGAGACCATGGACTATGAGTTCGGAACCGTGGAACGGGTTTCGTTCGAAGGCGTCGGCTGGGGCCGGATCCACGCCTACCTCTACCTTCCGGCTGATGCGGAGCCCCCTTTCCAGACCGTCGTATCGTTTCCCGGGTCCGGAGCCGCACGCCTTCAGCCCGACCCCAACCCCACCGACGCCCAGGGAATCCAACACTTCGTGGCAAGCGGAAGGGCGGTGCTCAGGCCCATCTTCAGGGCCACATACTCCCGGGCCGATGCGAACCAAGCCCCGAATATGAACACGACCTGGCCAAAACCCACCAGGGAGTACGTCGACTTCGTTCGTAGTTGGGTTTCCGAGGTGCGAAGGTCCGTCGATTTCCTGGAAAGCCGCCCCGAAATCGACGCTGATCGGATCGCCTACTACGGCGTGAGCTGGGGCGGACGCCTCGCGGCGATCATCCCGGCGGTGGAGACACGGTTCAAGTTGAACATGGCCATTGTCGGGGGACTGGCGTCCGGCACCGCCCTTCCAGAGGTCGACCAGATCAACTACGTAACTCGGATCACAATCCCCACGCTGATGCTCAACGGCCGACATGACCCCCTCGAACCCGTCGAAAGCGCGCAACTCCCCATGGTGAGCTTTCTAGGCACTCCGGAGGAGGACAAACGCCACGTCATTTACGGTGGGTTTGGCCACGGGCTACCCCGGACCGAGAGGATTCGTGAGACCCTGGCCTGGCTCGACAAGTATTTCGGGGTCCCACGGTAGGGTTGTCAAAATGTGGATCGGACAGGCCGACATCAGTTAGCGATCATCATATCGATTCCGGCATCGGGTCCATACCCCACGCTGAGGGCCCCGGACTTACAGTGGAATCCCAAATAGAGGATGGGGTAACGGTCGTACTTTTTCACGGTCCAACGGCCCAGGTAGTAGTCGAACTCGGTGAGGGTCCCCACATCGCGGCGAATGTACGGGACCGAGGGGTACCCGGACCTCTCCAGGAGTTCGAGTTGTGGCCCGATAGAGGTCCGGCTCTTGAGATCCTTCTCCCAGTCCCCCTCCAGGCAAAAGACGCCTTTGACGTTGAAGGTGTGGCTCACTCGGCAACCACCTTTCCCTTCCCTCCCAGCTTCCGGTCGATCCGATCCGTGATGGGTTTGAGGAGCAGTGCAACGGCTGCACCCCCGGCAATGGTCCCGATGCGCGACTGGAACCCGAACACCACTTCCAGCGTCTCCGTTACGGCTGTTTCCATGGTAATGAAGATCACCACCGCCAGGGCCCCGGTGAGGCTGGCCACGGTGGTCCGCCGCACCACCAGCCTCGAGTCGAAGGCTCCTTTGTGGAAGATGGCCAATGCGATGCAGGTGAAGGTGGCCCAGATCATAAAGAGGTGGAGCCACGGGCCCACGGCCGACGGGTTGAAGTCAAAGATCCCCAACGCGAGGATGATGTCCATGGCGTAATAGGCCAGTTCGATGGCAACGAACACCACCGCCGCTTCCATGAGCCAGAAGATCCGCTGCCGCTCCTCCTCCGAGCCTCTCCTGTAACCAGCATAGAAATAGGTCGTGGCCATCAGGCTTACGACGAGGACATGTGCCGTGTAGATCGGTGGGAACGAGACGGCCAAAGCCCTGGCCTCGAACACCAAGGCCGCCGGCCAGAAGACTCTGGGTTCCAGAAGTGCCGCCAGGAACGCCGTGACCGGCTTCGTAACAGCGTTGGTGCCCAGGGCCAGGACATCCTCTCGTCGGAGGGGCCGGGGGAACAGCTGGGCAAACCGAAGTGCCGAGGTGTGAAACAGGAAATCACAGGTTTGGATCAAAGGCCGGAACAGACTGCTGTCCCGGCTCACATTCCCCGACACCAGCCCCCACCAGGTGTAGATGCTCAGGAAGACGATGCCGAACAGCGCTCCCGACTGTCTCGAGGACAGCCAGAGGATGAGAACCCCGAGACCCGCGAATGCAGGCCAGGAGAGGAACCGGCCAATCTGCAGCAAGAGCTCCCAGAGACCAGGTACGCTTTCAGGATTTATCAGCAGCTGGGAGGCATGGTACGCCACCCCCGCCAGGGCACAAACAAAACCCGCCACCGCCAGGGTCCCGGCGGCCCATCGGTGAACGGTGAAGGATTTTGACGTCACGGCTGGCCTCCACTGGGGGAGGAACAGGTCGGACCAGGGTCCTTCCTTTTGGTTTGGCTGGTGCGGTAACGAGGTTAAGGACCCCAGATCCGACCCGCCAGGTGCGTCCCACTAGGCTATGGGATCCCCCCCGCGAAAAGGCCGCCGGTTCGGAGGTGACAACCTAAGTCCTGATCCTTGAATCTGTATATACGATCGTATATTTTATCGTGTTTACCTGGAACCCTCTGAAGAGCGAGACAAACCGGAGGGAGCGGGGATTCGATTTCGGATTCGAAACCTTGGTGTTCGAAGGCCCAACGCTTCAGGTAGAGGACCGGCGGAAGGCATACGGGGAACAGCGCATCGTGGCAGTTGGTGTTGCAGACGGCCTTCACCTAACTGTGGTTTTCACCGATCGGCTTCATCCTGATATGGGTCGGGTTCGCCCCATCATTTCAGCACGTAGGAGCAACCGATGTGAGCGGGAAACATTCGAGAAAGCGGTCTCAGGGTGACCGTCCCTCCCGGGGCCGCGCGGATTTTGGGCGCCTTCGTAGGATGGAGGAAGCAGAGATCAACGCCACCTCCCCGCCGGAACTGTCGGAACTCCCGGACGGGTTCTGGGAGAAAGCCGTCGTTGTGACGCCCCCTCCAAAAGAAGCGATATCAATTCGAATCGACCGGGACGTCCTCGAATGGTTCAGAAACCAGGGTCCCAGGTACCAGACTCGGATGAACGCGGTGCTCCGTTCCTACATGACCACCACGAACCGCCGGAGTGACTGACAAGCCCATCAGCGGCGGGCTCGGTCTACCCCCTACTCCTTCAACAAAAGCGGAATCCGCTCGGCCAGCCCCTCCATTTGAGTTGCTCGCTCCAGAGCCCACCCTGGAAGTGTGGCCCGGGTAAAAGCAAGGACACCGACTCCCAGTCCTCCAAACATCACGGCCGGGAGGAGCGCCCTGAAACTGGCCCCTTCCCCAAGGGCATCGAGGACCATAAACAGGGCCAAGAAGATGAATGCGGCGGTCACGGCCATCCGGGGCGTGACGTTTCCCTTGTGTGTGCGCATCCGCACCCGGTGCCCGTCGGCGTCCGGCTCGACGTAGACGTGGAGGTTGCCGTTCCGCCATGTACGGAGGTTCCCTTCGCTCGTGACCTTGCCCACGGCGTCGAAGGTTTCACGAAGATCCACCACCAGGCGGGTCCACTCTTCGTCGGTCAGAGGCCGGTCGATGGGAACGATGCGTGACACCGAGCGGGGGGCTCCCAGAAAGGTCCTGGTCGGCCCCACGAGATTCCGGCTGGCCATGGCCCCGGCGGCATCGGCGATTCGGGCCGGGGCGATTCCGACCTCGGACCCGATGTCCTGAATCTCCTCCAGGGTCAGGCCTTCCCCTGCCCCCTTCCTAGCCGGCTCGACCGCCCCCTGATTCGTGGTGGCCCGCTCCAGAATCTCGGCGATCTCTTCTTCGTCGTAACGCCTGGGGTCGCTCATGATCATCCGGTGTGGATTCATCGTAAGAACGGGGGTGGTAACGGGTACGCACGTTACCCTCCCCGCCGCTCGAGCCCGAAGTAGTACCTCGCTTCGTGTGGCAGGGTCCGTCTGCCTCTCTCTCCTTCAGCACCGCCAAGGACCGAACCAGGCGACGGAAACAAGGGAGGGTGCAGCTCTCCCCTCCACCCTCGCGCCACAACCCTCTCCCCAGCCCTCTCCCCCACCTTGTCCCCTACCTTCTCCTCGCCGAGTTTTCCAGGAGCTGGCTCAACTTTCTCTCTCCACTGATCCGAGGTCGGCGTACCATGTTTCGCTCCATCGTCATCGCGGTAGCCCTGGCCTCCCTCGCCTTTGTTTCCGGCCTGGCCGCCCAGGCGATTCCTCTCTCCACCGGATCACCTGTTTCCGGCAGCCTCCAGGCCGGCGACACCGTGGCCTACACGGTCACGGCCGGCGACGACTACCTGGTTCGGGGGGCCGTGGATCAGATATCCGTGGACGTCATCGTCCGGATCCTGAACCCGGCCGGGCGGGCGGTGAGCACTATCGACGGACCCGCGGAGGGCCCGGAGCGGTTCCAGTTCGAGACCGATGCGGAGGGCGATTGGCAGGTACAGGTGATCCCCTTCGAGGAGGGTTCGGGGGAGTACACCATCGCCCTAGAGCTGCTGGAGCCGGTGGCCACCGATCCCCGGGAACTGGCCGATCAGCTTCTCTCCTCCTATGACCTGGAGGATTCTCCAGGAGCCGTCGTATCGGTGTTCCGGAACGGGGAGACGATCTTCTCCAAGGCATACGGGATGGCGAACCTCTCCTACGGCATCCCATGGGACGTGGAAACCCGGACCAACATCGGGTCCACTTCGAAGCAGTTCACGGCCTTCGCCGTCATGCTCCTGGCGGAGCGGGGCGAGCTGTCCCTGGATGACGACGTCCGGAAACACATCCCCGAGCTCCCGGACCTGGGGGAAACCGTCACCGTCCGCCACATCCTGAGCCATACCTCAGGCTACCGGGAGTTCATCAACCTCCTCATCATGGAGGGGCGGCGCGTGGACCACGGTGACTTCATCGACCGCGCCGAGGTCATCGACATCGTGCAACGCCAGCCTGCCCTCCAGAACTCCCCGGGTTCGGAGTTCAACTACAACAACACCGCCTTCGCCCTGGCGGCGGCCATCGTGGAGCGGATCTCGGAGCAGGACTTCCATGAGTTCATGGAGGAGAACGTCTTCGGCCCCTTGGGCATGACCCGGACCATGGTCCGACCCAGCCCGGAGCACGTCGTGGAGGGCAAGGCCGAGGGTTACGCGCCGGGTCCCGGCGGGGTTTTCCTGGAGATCGGCGACATTGGCGGCGCCGTGGGTGCCGGGGGTATCTACAGCACCGTCGGCGACCTCCAGAAGTGGATCGAGAACTACGCCAATCCGGTGGTGGGTAGCCCGGAGATCGTCCGGCAGATGACGACCCGGAACATCCTCACCGACGGGGACACCACCGGTTACGGTCTTGGGCTCTTCATCGACGAGCATCGGGGCCTTCGCCGGGTTCATCACGGCGGCGCCGACATGGCCCACCGGAGCCAGCTCGCCTATTACCCGGAAATCAACGCAGGAATCACCACCCAGAGCAACCACGCGGGCTTCGACGGTTCCATCGCCTTCCGCCTGGCCGAAGCCTTCTTCCGGGCGGACATGGAGCCGGAGGAAGAGGAAGAGTCACCCCCCGAAGGTGAGCCCTTCGACGCCGAGGCCTACGATCCCGAAGCCTTCGACGAGATGGCGGGCCGGTACGCCCTGGAGGAGGCCCCCACCTTCATTCTTCGATTCTTCCGGGAGGACGACACCCTCTTCACTCAGGCCACCGGACAACAGCAGATCGAGATCGTTCCGACCTCTGACTCGACCTTCGCACTGGTAGGTGTTGAAGCTTCCGTGACCTTCCACAGAAACGACGAGGGGGAGGTGGACGCATTAACGCTCCACCAGAACGGAGATCACCCGGCCAACCGTTTGGCGGAGGACGACGTGGAGTGGGAGCCCGGTGCCGAGGAGCTTCAGGCCTTTACCGGACGGTTCTATAGCGACGAGATCGAGACCTTCTACACCGTGAGCCTCGACGAAGACCAGCTGGTGCTCCAGCAGAGGAGGCGGGACGACGCCGACCTCACCCCCGGAGAGGAGGATGAGTTCTCGGGCGGAGGGCTCGAGATCTCCTTCGAGAGGGATCGAAACGGACAGGTCATCGCGTTCTATCTGAGCAACACACGAACCCGAGGTGTTCGGTTTCAGCGGGTGAGGTAGGGGTCATGCTTCGGAGAGTCCACCTCCCGAGGTAATAGTCGAACCCGGTCAGGGTTACGACAGCCCTTCGGATTCAGGGCACCGAGGGATAGCTGGATTTCTCCCCGCCTCAATCCCACGTAAACTGGAGGAACCTGTCGAACAGGGATGTCTTCCTCACCAGTACGCTGTCCTGGGAGGGATACCGCTCCCCGACGGACTCTGGTTTCAGTTTCTTCTCCAGGAGGCCGAACCTCACCAGGGGCTCCAGGATCTGGTACCGGAAATCCGCCGCTTCCCCGCTCCATCCTTCGCCCGGGCTCTCTGCCTCCGGGTCAGGCCTCGGGGGAAGAACGCGGCGGGCCACCTCCGCCACCGAGATCCACGCGCCGGTTCGGAAGCCCGTTTGCCAGAGGAGGAGGGGAACGACGGGTTGGAGCCCCGAACCCCTCGACATCCGGCTTCCATAGTCCAGGTTGAACCGTCCGAAATAGGTGCGGAACAGGTGGGCAAGAAGTCGGCCCGCCGATTCCGAAGGGAGCTTGGCGCGGCCTTGCCTGGTGAGGGAGAACGTGCCCTTACGAAGCTTCACGAGCCCTGCAATCTCCAGGGTCACCCTCAACACATGGAGGAGCCAGGCGTCCTCCTCGTTCACCACCTTATACATTCGGTGGAGGTCTTCCAGGTAGCCGTCCGGCAGCCGCATGGCCTTGAGCAAATCCCCCACGAAAGCCCGTTTCAGGTTTCCGGCGGTCGTGGCCTTGGCGCCTCCCGTTTCTTCGAGCCGCCCGAGGAAGAGCCGGGCGTTGTGGAGGAAGTCCGACGAGGCGAGTTCATCGGGGGAGAGGTCCTCGGCGATCTGGAGAAGTCCGTCACCGTCCAGACCTCCCTCGATGAGAGCCTGGGCCTGAGCCGGGCTGATGCCCCCCAGTCCTTCCAGAGGGGTGCGATTGTAGTCGCCAACCCGCTGGGCCAGGAACGCCCGGATATCCTCTTCCCTCTCCAGCCCGGCCTCCTCGATTTCCTGGACCAGATCCTGGATATCCGGGAGCGGCCGGTCGTCCGGAAAGGCTCCCTCGGGAGCCACAGAAGTCAGGAGCGTAAGCCCCCTGGCGGACCAGTGGAATGAGCCTCCCTCGGGGGAGCGAAGCCGGGGTCCATACTTATCCACCAAGCCCGCCACGCCGTGCAGAAGAACCGTGAGGCGCCGCACGAGGTCGCGCTGGAGGCCCCCGCCCGGAGTGTGGATCGCCAGGATGTGGGGGTAAGCGTCCACACTCACCACTTCCCAACCGGCCTTGGCTATTTCCTTTACCATGGCACGGGGGAGATCCTCTCGGTGGGAGTAGCCCAGGTGCACTGCCCAACCATGGAGGGCCTGGTAGGGCGGGTCCCCTTCCTCCTTGTCCAGGAGATCCCCGAAATCGGCCGGGTGGGAGTAGACGGCGAGGCCGAAGTCTCCCAGTGCCGCACCCATGACGGAGGCGGTCCAGATTCCGGACCCGTCCTCCCACTCCGCGGCCAGCGGTGGCACATCGTCCAGCCAACGCCAGGGCGCCGCCCTGAAATAGGCGGCATAGGCCTCGAACAGGTCGGCCATGAGGCGCGTGGGCAGCCCCCAAGCGGCCCAGGTGTCAGGGACCGAAGCCAGGGGCCATCCGTCCTGCCCCGAAAGGTGACCGGCCAGGGAGTGGGCAAGCGGGTCCAAAGCCTCTAGGTGCGGCCGGGCCTCCACGCGGCAGTCCCGCTCCCGGAGCAGGGTCCCCAGGGCTTTCGCCACCTCCGCACGCCGGACCCGGACCGCGGCGGGCCAAACGCCCACCGCCCGTGCCGCCACGGCCAGCGCCTTCTCCAGGGTTCTGGCCACTTCCTCCACCTCCGCCCCGGCGGCCAGGAGAATCTCGCTTCCCAGGGCCACGTCCTCCGCCGCCACGAGGACCGCCACCGTCCGCTTCCCTCTCTCGTTCATGATCCTGGCCGGCACAGGCACGACGTCGGCCTCCCACACCTCCACCTTCTGGGCAATCTCCCGGAGTTCGGGCGGAAGGGACCGATCCGGCCCTGACCCCAGGGCGCCGTACCCTCCCCCCTTTCCGCAGCAGTGCTTGTACTTGCGTCCGGAGCCGCAGGGACAGGGTTCGTTTCGACCTGGGGACATCACAGGATCCTTACCGTGAAGGGCGTCGATCTTCTGCCAAAACAACTATAAGGCCGGCGAGGGGCTCGGGTCACGCCCTCCCCTGCCGAGCCTCCTCCACCACCCTGGTGGCCCCCTTGAGAGGAACTCCGGCAGCATCTTCCTTCAACCCGTGTCTGGCCCCCACCAGTCAGAGACCTGATCTTCCTGGTCGGAGATCTTCACCTTCCCCCACGGGAGAGAAAACGATGAGAATGTACGAGCTGGCGGCGATGCCACCCTGGGATTGGCCCCCGACGGCAGCCCGGGAGATCCTGGCGGTGCTCGCGGACCGGAATGCTCTCATCTCCGAACGGCTCCTGGCGACAGAGTTGGCCGGGAACCTCATCGTCATGAACGACGACCTGGCCGAAGAGCTCCTCCGCATTCTCCAAAGCCCCGACGAGTCCGAGGACCTTCGGTCCGGGGCCGCCATCTCGTTCGGCGCGGCCCTGGAGGAGGCAAACATGGAGGGGTACGACAGCCTGGACGCCCCGGCGGTGACCGAGCCTTTGCTCGAGCGAGCGAAGGCGGCCCTTCGGGATTCCTACCAGGATCCGGGGAGTCCCAAAGTGTTTCGGCGGATGGCTCTGGAGGCCTCGGTCCGGGCCCAGGAGCCTTGGCACGCCGGGGCGGTCCGGGCCGCCTACCACGCTGGAGACCATGAGTGGAAGCTCACGGCCGTATTTTGCATGCGTTTCGTCCAAGGGTTCGATTCGGAGATCGTGGAGGCCCTGGATAGCGACGACCCAGACATCCACTACGAAGCCGTCATGGCGGCCCGAGACCAGGCTGTGCCCGATGCATGGGACCATCTACGGGCGCTGGTTCTCGCGGCCGGCTCTGGGGAGGACCTCGTGCCCGGCGAGGACGACACTGAGCGAGATCTTCTCATCGGCGCCATGCACGCCGTGGCTTTCATCCGCCCCCTGGAAGCGGCCGAAGCCCTGGCCGAAATCATCGAGTCCGGTGACGAGGGTCTCTCCGATGCCGCCCTGGAGGCCCTGGACATGGTGCATGGGTTAATGGAGAACGATGACGCCTGCGACGACGAGCCGACCTGGCACTGAGGGCAGTTTATAGAGGCTGGTTCGCCCACGAACCCACTCACGCCGGGCCCCACGGCCCCAATCCGCCGGGCCGCGAGGAGAGCACCTTGTGATTCCCCTCGAAATACAGCTCAGGACGGGGCCGGACACCGCTATGATTCTGGTGATAAGCACCATTGGACGGCCGCAACCGGCACCCTTGGGGGGCTCCATGGGTAGAAGCTCCGGTTGTACCTTTCCACCCAATGGTCCGAACGCTCACTTGCTCCGAGTTATGCCGATGAACCCCCGACGCCCACGCCTTTGTGCCGCCTCACTCCTCCATCTGGCGTTCATGGTCCACGGCCTCTCACCCGCTGCTCCCCTGGGTGCCCAGGTGCCCGACACTCTGGCCTCGCCCGCCATGGCCGACCTCGGCTTCATGTCCGGTTGCTGGAATGGGTCGTTTCAAGCCCGGGACGGTGAGGGTGTCATCGAGGAGCACTACACATCTCCCAGCGAGAACCTGATCCTGGGCACGACCCGCTACCTGCTGGACGGCCGCGCGGTACAGTTCGAGCTCACCACCCTGCGGACCGGCGAGGACGGTGTCATCACCATGCTCCCCTACCCTGGCGGGAGCCCGTCGCCGGACGGATTCCAGCTCACCCGGGTGATAAGAACGGGCGAGGCCTTGGAGGCGGTCTTCGAGGCGCCGGAGCACGATTTCCCGAAGCGGGTCATCTACCGGAGGGAGGGTGATCGGCTGGTGGCCCGGATCGACGGGGGAGAGGGCAGCGACCAGGCCCAAACCTGGGAGATGCGGCCCGTGGGGTGTGGCTCGAAGTAGGCCGGGGCCGGCGACGGGTGGGCGGCAGCGGGTGGGCGGCCACTGCTCAACCGCCCATGGATCGGCCCCCGGATCGGCCCTGTGTTAACGGAGAGTAGGCTTATGGCCTCCTTGTGCCCCTGAAGAGTGCCATATACATTTATATATGGCACTCTTCAGGGGGGTTGAGATGCGAAAAACCGCGAAGGTATTCATGACCAACCGGAGCCAAGCCGTCCGCTTGCCCAAAGAGTTCCAGTTCCAGACGAAAGAGGTCTTCATCCGAAAGGAAGGAGAGGAGGTCATCCTCTCTCCCCGGCCCACAGAATGGGGCGCCTTCTTTGCGGAGGGTCCCGTTGCGTCGGCAGAGTTCATGGAGGGGGTGGAGGACCTGCCAGTGCAGGAACGGGATCGGTAGTGGCGCCGTACATGCTGGACACCGACATCTGTTCGTATGTGATGAAACGCTCCAACCAGGCCCTCCTCGAGAGGCTCGCAGGGGTCGCCGTGGCCGAGGTGTCCATGTCGGTGGTAACCAAGGCAGAGCTCCTTTACGGGGTGCAGATATCGCCACACCCCGCCAGGGATGCCGAAGCGCTACGGGGTTTGTTGACGTATGTGGAGGCATTGGATTTCCCCGAAAGGGCCGCCGAGCACTATGCCGAGATCCGTGCCGACCTCAAGCGACGCGGAGCCCTGATCGGTGCCAACGATCTCTTCATCGCGGCCCATGCGCGGAGCCTTGGGGTCACCCTCATCACCAACAACACCCGAGATTTCTCACGGGTCGAGGGCTTGGCGCTGGAGAACTGGGCCGACTGATCCGTCCATCGTAGCCCTCGAGTACCGTCAGGCGTTAGACTGAGCCCCCGACGGAATTGATCCTCACTGCCGGGAGCCTCCATGCGCACTTGTGTGACTCGATATGCGGCCTTCCCCCTCGCCTTCGCTCTGACGCTCGCCATCGTCGGGACAGGGTGCGAAGCCCCCTCGACCTCCAGCGCCTCGTCCCGGAACCTCACACCGGCCACTCCCGAGTCAGTTGGCATGTCCTCCGAACGTCTCGGTAAGCTGCACGAGGCCATGCAGGGCCTGGTGGAAGAGGGTCGGCTGGCTGGAATCACGACCATGATCGCCCGCCACGGTCGAATCGCGGATTTCCGGACCTACGGGTATCGGGACATCGAAGCCGACGACCCCATGGCCGAGGACGACATCTTTCGCATCTACTCCATGTCGAAGCCCATTACCGGCGTCGCCCTGATGATGCTGTATGAGGAGGGGAAGTTCCGCCTCAGCGATCCGGTCCGACGGTACATCCCGGAGTTCGCGGACCTGAAGGTGGCGGCCAGCTGGGGCCCCGAGGGCCCGGTCTTGGAGGACGCGGACCACGCCATGACCATCCGGGAGCTGATGACCCACACGGCCGGTCTGGCCTACGGCATCGGCGACCCCCACCCCGCGGATCGCCTCTACGCCTCGGAGGGTGTTCTGGACTCGAGTGGGACCCTGGAGGACATGATCCACAAGCTCGCCGAGCTCCCCCTTCGCCAGCAGCCCGGCACACGATGGAGCTACAGCATCGCCGTGGACGTGCAGGGTTACCTGGTGGAGGTCCTCTCGGGCCAGCCCTTCGACGAGTTCCTGCAGGAGCAGATCTTCGACCCGTTGGGCATGGTGGACACCGGCTTCCACGTCCCCTCCGAGGATCACGGCCGCTTCGCTCAGGTCTACGGTTACGACGAAGACCGTGCCCTGGTGGCCCCACCCAGCTCCGACGCTCCGGTGGGCTCCCGTCCTTTCCTGGACCCGGCGACCTTCTTCTCCGGCGGAGGAGGCCTGGTCTCGACAACCATGGACTACATGCGGTTCTGCCAGATGTTGCTGAACGGCGGTGAGCTCGACGGCGTGCGACTCCTTTCGCCCACTACGGTGGAGATGATGAGCCGCAATCACCTCCCACGAGAGATGGGGGAATATGCTCCGGGGGCGGGCTTCGGGCTCGACTTCAGCGTGGTGTTGGATCCCGTGGAGGCGGGCAGCGTCTCCGCCGGTGAGTACTCCTGGGGCGGCGCCGCGGGTACGTGGTTCTGGATCGACCCCGTTGAAGACCTGATCTTCGTGGGCATGATCCAGCAATTCGGGGGCGGGCGTCCCGACGTCCGGTCGCTGTCGCACCGGCTCACCTACGGAGCGATCACGGAGTCCGGGGCCCACGGGAGGTAAGTGGCTGGGATAGGGATCTCTCCACGACCTCGAAGAGATCTCAGGAAGCGATCACCATCTGGAATTTCAGGTCCCTGGCCAGGCGCGGTGCCTGGGCCTGGACCCGTCGCTTGACGGCCGCCAACCCCGACCGGGTGAGGGCGTTGTACTGCAACTGGTAGAACAGGATGATCTCGAAGGCTGCCGAGAGCATCCAGTCGACCTCTTCCTTGTACCCGCAGACGGCCAGGGCTCCGGTCCGCCGGAGGAAACTCCTCAGCCTGTTCCCATGGATCGCCAGGGTTCCGCATGACCCGAAGTGAATGATCCGCTTGTTGCAGGCACCTTCGAGCCGCTCCTCGAGCCACTCCAGGTCCACGCCTCCTGCCCGCCTATCCCCTACCCGGAGTTTTCCCGGAGAACCGTGGAATCCCAGGTAGAGGACGGGGTATCGATCGTACTTTCGTTGCTTCCATTTCCCCAGGTAGTACTCGAACTCGGCGAAGGTGCCCACGTCCCGGCGGATGTACCGAACCCGGGGATAGCTGCACTTCTCCAGCAGCTCCAGGACCGGCCCCATCGAAGTTCGACTTCGGAGATCCGGTTCCCAGTCCCCTTCGAGGCAAAAAACGCCGTTGACTCCTGGACTCGACATGGTCTGATCGTCAGCTCCGCCCCATGGCCTCCAACACTCTTTCCGGAGTCATGGGCAGACGGTAGATCCGAGCTCCCGTGGCGTCGCAGATGGCGTTCGCCACCACCGCCCCCATGTTGATGATGGCCGGCTCGCCTCCACCCTTCGGAGGCAGATCGTCATTGGACACGAGAACCGTCTCGATCTCGGGCATCTGGCTGAAACGAGCCAGCTCGTAGGTGCCGAAGTTTTTGTCCAGGATCTTCCCGCCCTCGAATCGGATCTCCTCGCTGAACACGTACCCGAGGCCCATGGCGATGCACCCCTCCACCTGCATCCGTGCCCCATCGGGGTTCACCACCAGGCCCATGTCCTGAGCGCAAACGACCCGCTCGACCGCCACCTCACCCGTATTGGAGTCGACGGTCACATCAGCCACGAGAGCCACGTAGCTTTCCGCGTCGATTCCGCAGGCCACACCCCGGCCTCGGCCGGTCCCGGCGGGCCCCGACCTGGTTTCCCAGCCCGACGCTGCTTTGATGGCCCTGAGGACACCAAGCATACGGTCGTCGGTGGTGTTCATGAGCCGGAATTCCAGGGGATCGATGCCGGCAGCATCAGCCATGATGTCCATTTGCTGTTCCGCCGCGAAGCGATTGCTGTTCGCAGCGGGTGCCCTCCACGCTCCCACCGCGAAGGGGTGCATTCCGGCGGGGCCCCTCCCCCATTCGCCGTACACCCTGACGCTCTTGTTCGGGACGTCGTAGAAGACGTCGGAGCCACGAGCCCCAGCCCCGTAGACCTGGTAGTCCCAGAGGTTCAGCTTCCCATTCTCGTTTATCCCCGACACGACCTCGATGGTGGCCGCTGGCCGGAACGTGTCGTAGAAGAATTCCTCGGCCCGGGTCCACGCCACCTGGACGGGCCTGCCCGTGATCTGTGCGAGCCGGGCCGCTTCTTCCGCTTGCCCCCCACCCGACTTCCCTCCGAACCCGCCTCCCACGTAGGGGGTCAGGACCTGCACGTCTTCTGCCTCGAAGCCGATGGCCCGGGCGATGGACCCCTGGTCACCGAAAGGGGTCTGGGTCGAAGTCCACACCCTCGCCTTGCCATCTCGAATCTCCGCCACCGCCGTGTGCGGTTCCATGGGCGCATGGGCGACGTAGCTGTTGTGGTACGTGGCCTCGAAGGTCTGAGCCGAGGAACGACGGCCGGCCGCCAGATCTCCCTCCTGTTCGGAAACCCTCGGTTCCGGTGCGGACTCAACGAGGTGGTCGAAGATGCTCTCCGTATCCACCGTCGGGACCGGCTCATCGAACTCGGCGCCGATGGCCCCAAGGGCTCGTTCCGCCCTTTCAGGATCGCCGCACAGCACGGCCACCATGCCGTCTTGGTTCACCACCGTCACATCAGGCATGGCCTCCGCCGCCGATGTGTCCACCCGGGTCGGCGTGGCGCCATGGGCTGGAGGGCGGAGGATGCGGGCATAGAGCATCCCCGGAAGCCTGACGTCACCGGCATATTTTGCCTCCCCGGTCACCTTCTCCACCCCGTCCATGCGCAGGGGGGACTCCCCCATGACCGTGAAGTCCCGCACGGCCCGAAGCACTGCGTCCTCCTCCACGTCATGGGTAATGGCCTGGCCCCGAGCGAGAGCCCCGTAGGAGACGTTCCGCGTCCGATCGTTCGTCACATAGACGACACCTGATGCCACCGAGAGCGACTCCCTCGCCACATCAAGGCGCTCGGCGGCGAGGTCCGTCAGAACCAGGCGGGCCTTGGCTGCAGCCGCCCTGACTGCAGGGCCGAACATGCGAGTGGTCATCGAGCCGAAAGTGCCCATGTCCCACGGGCAGGTGTCCGTGTCACCCATGACGATGTGCATGGAGTCCAGGCTCACCCCGAGATCTTCAGCCGCCATCTGGCAAAGGGACGTCATGGCCCCCTGGCCCATCTCGATCTTGCCGGAGTAGAGCGTCACCTGCCCGTCTTCCGCGATGTGGAGATAGGCGTTGATGTCCTCGGGGTAGCCGCGTCGCTGGAAGGCAGGTTCGGCAGTGGAGTTGAAGAGGGTCATGGGACCCAGGTTCACACACACCAGGATTCCGCCACCGAGGAGCTTCACGAACTCCCGCCGGTCCATTCTCGATATGTCACTCATGATCGCCTCCGTTCGCCCCGGCGTAGGCCTCGATGGCCTCGATGATCCGTTTGTAGGCGGAACAACGGCACAGGTTGTTCTCCATGCCCTGGACGATCTCGTCGTGGGTGGGATTCTGGTTTGCCTGGAGCAGGCCGTGGGCATTCATGATCATGCCCGGCGTGCAGTATCCACAGTGGTACGCACCCCGTTCGAAGAACTCCCGCTGCAGGGGGTGCAGATCCCCGCCCGCCGCGAGGCCCTCGATGGTGGTCACGTCCTTCCCCTTGATGTAGTCGAGATCCACGAGACAGGAGCGCACCGCCACGCCGTCGACAAGCACGGTACACGACCCGCAGAACCCCTCGCCGCACCCGTACTTGGTGCCGGTCTTTTCCAGGTCGGTACGCAAGACCCAGAGCAGCTTCCGGTCAGCGTCTGTTTCCAGCGCCACCGCCTCACCATTTAGGGTGAAGTTGACGATCTCCTTCACGATGACTCCCTCCAGCGTCCCGGGAACAGAATCGGCCGGGGGAACCCAAAACCAATTCCATCAGCCCCTCGTGTCGAATTGGTGAATATGGGTTGGCGGCGGCGATAGGAAAACTTTTTCCTGGATCTGTCCCGTTCCAACATGGAGCTGGCAGATAGGCCTTTCCTTGACAATTCCAGACCCGGAACACTCAGTGGGGGAAGCGCGGTACATCCTTCTTGGGATCAGTGATCGTAGGCGACTCCTTGTGGTCGTTCACACGGAGCAGGGTGATCATATCAGAATCGTGAGTGGGCGCCTCGCGACAAAAACAGAACGCCGGAGCTATGAAGAAGAAGGACGATAGGGAGGTCTCGGAGATGCGCCCGGAATATGATTTCAGTTCCGGGGAGCGTGGGAAATATG
>JBDHGR010000008.1:0-23191 GCA_039589815.1 Gemmatimonadota bacterium
ATACCAGGCTCAGTAGGGCCGCCTGGAGGCGCGACAGGGGGATCTCGTCCGAGTCCCGAATAAGTCGCGGTCCACCAAAGAGCTGGACTTGGAAGGTTTCCGTTGTCGGGCTTGGGTGCATCATGAGACCTGGTGTCGGAGATCTGGAAGACTGAGAAGATGCCACCGGTGCGACCTCGAGAATAAGACCACTCACGTCTGGGTTGGGCAAACCCTTCCTGGACCTCGCGGTGAAAGGTTTCCTGACGACGATCTCAAGGGAGCTTCTTCCGGCCGGGTTTTCGGCGCTCTTCAGCGACACGCATGGCCCCGGGTGAGGATGGTGATTTCCCTGGGCCCCCGTCTACCGACCGACCGGTCCCGTCTACCGACCGACCGGTCCCTTCTACCGACCGACCGGTCTCCTCAGCCGACTGGTCGGACGCATCCTTCGACCGGGCGGCTATCCCCGACCGGCGCTCGGCCATGCCAGGCATCCGGGTCGGGAACAGGGTCAACCGTAGGCTTGGGGAGAGGTTCCCTTCCTTCGCCTCTCTAAAGAGCCAGGATTCCACAATCCACTCCCAACCGAAACATTTTTTCATGAGGGAGGGCCGCAGCCCGGTTAGGCGCTTCATCTGATTGCTGAAAGCGAATCCGTCTGGATATCCGAGATCGGATCCGATCCGGAACAGGTTCGCACGAGGATCCTGAAGCCGGATGGACCCTCGCAAGATCCGGCCGAAGTGTAGCCAATGGGAAGGGACTGGCAGGCCACCGGTCATGAAGCGACGCCCCAAGGCGCGCCGGGACATATACAGGGCTCGGGCGAGGCCGCTCACGGTGCGCAACTCACCCGATAGATCAAGGGTTTTCCGGAGTAGGCGCCGAGTGTCCAGGTCCACGTCTATGCCCCGCCAAACCAGGTAGTCTGTCACTTCAACGTCGAACTGGGTTGGAAACCGTCGAAGAACTGATATGAGCTCATCTGTGTCGATTTCTTTCACGTGCGGGAGGACGCTATGGGGGCGACAAGAGGCCATCAGCTGCAGCAGGACCTCCTTGTCTTCAAGGTCTGACGTAGGTGGAAGGATGATGAACAGTGCCACCCCGGGAGGCCGGATCCGCACCGATCGGATTCCCGAAACCAGCTCGCCCAACTTGAGGTTCCAGAGAAGTGCCGATCCGCGGTTGGGTGAGGGACTCCGTGGTATCTGTTGGGGGTGGTCCAGGACTTCCAGCCTCCGATAGGGAGGGAAAAAGCCCAAGAATCGATGACCCTGGATGGGCACGCGCATGATGACCTCCGTTTCTTGAGTTGTCTGGTCGAGGTCAAACATGGGATTCCACTATCAGCATCCTATCAGCAAGACGCAGGGTGGAGGCGGACCGCGGCTTACCTTCAGGACCACGACACCTCCGGCAGGAGGCGGGCCGCGGCCTCCGTTCGGGACCACCGTTGGTGCTTTCGGGGTAGCCTCGAGACAGGCATCATCCTCTCCATGGCATCTTATGCACGCCACTTCGACAGCCATCTCGGGCCCTCTCTCAAAAGCCCGTTTTGTGAGGCGGCCGAATCGCTTCTTACTTCAAGTACGACTTGAAGATACGAACGAAGTGGTTGCAGCCCATATGGCCGATCCGGGCCGGTTGCAGGAACTCCTGCTGCCAGAAAAAAGGCTGTGGCTCAGGCCTGCTTCCAACCTTGACCGGAAGACACGATGGACGGCAGTGCTGGTGGAGAGCCCCGATGGCCGGGAGCTTGTCTCGCTGGATTCCGCCCTGCCCAACCGTCTCATCCGGGCGGCTCTGAGTCGAAACGCAATGAAGGAATTCGAAGGGTGGGAGTTGAGAAGGGCCGAGTTCCCGATGGGGCGGTCTCGGTTGGATTTTCTCCTATCCGGGGCAGACGGCCGGCAAATGGCGGTAGAGGTGAAAAGCGTGACCCTTGTGGAACACGGCGTCGGCCTCTTCCCAGATGCAGTGACGGAGCGAGGGGCCCGGCATGTAAGGGAGCTGGCGGAGATCGCGGGCCGGTCGGATTGGGAAGCTGCCGTGTTGTTTGTGATGCAGCGCCCGGACGCCAGCGAGATTCGGGCCGCCCGCCACACTGATTCCAGGTTTGCCGACGCCCTGGTGGAGGCGAAACAGGCAGGGGTCAGGGTCTTGGGCCGGAGGTGCAGGGTCTTCTCGGACCGGGTCGAGCTGGGCGAAACAGTTCCTGTGGATGTTGGTTAAGAACTGGTCAGACTGATACTTGTATTGGGGTGGGGGGGCTGGAGGATGGAGTCAGTCTTTGTAGAACGCTTCCGAGGTCCGCTCTGAGGTTGCTTCGGCCGAGCCGGAGGAAAGGGCCCGTGCGTCAAATCCGGACCGGCCTTCTTCGAGAAGATTCTCGTAGGTCGCGGCCGTCGGATCGGCCCTGTTCGAAGACTTCGTGGACCCTGGAAATAGGAATGCCATGAGGGCAAGGGCCAGAGGGACCAGAAGGAGCGTCCAGGAAGAGTGTCTCATGTGACTCCAGGTTGAAGGGTGTTTCCTTAGTTTCACGACTGAATACGTGTTCATCTACCAAGCATTACGAAAGCGGCGGTCCAAAGATTCGTATGAGGGGGTAAACAGACCGCACCAAAACCATGGTTTTGGAGGACTTATGAGATTCAGCGCGCCGACCGTATACCTCATTCTGGGCCTTCCTTTTTGGCTCTCGGGGTGTGGGGATTTCCTGGGCTCCGGGGGTGACGGGGGTCCGGGTACTCTCGAATCCGTGATGCCCTCAGCCGGTGAGACCGCCGTCTCGGTCCTGTCTCCCATCGAGCTCGTATTCACCAAATCGGTGAAAAAAGAGAGCGCAGGGATGGCAATCAGCCTCTGGAATGGAGAAAGGCGCGTTGAGGTCAGCCCGGAGCTAGTATCCAAAGGCAAAGCCGTGGTTCTACAGCCCGTGGACCCTCTCGATTTTGGAAGCACCTACCGCGTCGAACTCTCCGAAGCCCTGAGATTCCGGAACGGTGGAACCTTGGCAGTGGGTGAATCCTGGGAATTCAGCACCGAGGGGCTCTCTCCGCCCATCCCCGACGCCGATAGCCTCTTTGCCAACCTCGAAGCGTTCGCCCACGACAGCATGAGGGGTCGTGGTTCAGGATCGGCGGATGAGCTCAGGGCCGCCGAGTATTTGAGGGGTCGGTACATGGCGTATGGCCTCCAGGAGCCGCCTGGAGGGGTCATACAGAGCTTTCAGGCCTACTCTGGGAGGCAGGGAAAGGACCTGGACTCCAGGAACGTTCTGGCCGCCGTAGAGGGCTCCGGCGCACTGGCTGACGAATGGATCGTGGTCGGTGCCCACTACGACCATATCGGCTTCAGGGGGCTTCCAGACGAAAGCCAAGGTCCGAACAACGGCGCGGACGACAACGGTTCCGGAACGGTCCTCATTCTCGAGATGGCACGGGTCCTTCAAGCCTACGTCGATGCGGGAGGAATGGCCTCCCGGGATCGACGGTCGGTACTGTTCGCGGGTTTCGGGGCCGAAGAGGAGGGCCTTTTGGGGTCATGTGCATACGTGTATGGAGCTCCGGCGATCCCTCTGGCCCAAACCCGGGCGATGATGAACTTCGACATGGTGGGGAGGCTGCGGGAAAACGCAATCTCCATCTCCGGCGGTGAGACCTCGGATGTCTGGGGGCCTCTGGCGAGGAATTCCAACCGACCGGCCATCAACCTTTCCATTTCCCCTTCCAGCTGCACGGGATGCACCGACCACGTCTGTTTCTGGCAAGTGGATATCCCCTTCATCGGGTTTTTCACAGGCCTCCATGAGGAGTACCATGCACCGGAAGACGACGTAGAGACCATCAACTTCCCGGGCATGGTCAAAGTCGGGGAGCTGGGTCTCAGGACCCTCAGTCGGTTGATGGTCATGGAGGACACCCCGCCTCTCACCGGCCGGTATCCCACGTCCGAATAAGGCCTCTGGGTGCCTACGTGGACCGGACCTCCGGCCTACGGATTCTCCGGCCCGGGCGGCTGGTCCGGCATCCTCTTTTTCCCGCTCTTGACCTTGGCTTTATTAGCTTTAATTTCAGAATAAGAATTCTGCTTCTAGTTCTTTGAGGTACCCATGACTTCAGAACGTTCCGACGATCCCGGGTCCGGCCAGATGCCGCTCCGTCCGCCGAAACAGGCCAGGAGCCAACGGACGTTGGATAGCATCGCACAGGCCGCCCTGGAACTCATGGAAGAAGGGGGAGTGGAAAACGCCACTGTCGCGGCCATCGTAGAAAGGGCTGGGGCGTCCGTTGGATCTTTTTACGCCAGGTTTGCCGGAAAAGATGACCTGATCCGCTACCTCCAGGATCGGATTTGGGCCGAGGCCCGGAATCGTTGGGATAGGGCCCTGGCGACTCACGACTGGGCGGCCCTCTCTTTGGAGGCTGTTGTGGAGGGTGTGGTGGGACTTCTCTTTCGCTCGTTTCGCGCCGATTACCACCAACGGGAGGTTCTGGGTCGTGAACGGAGGCAAGACGAGGAGGGGGCCCGGCGTGTGTTTGCGTTTCACCAGCACATTCTCTCAACGGTTACGCCCCTTTTTTTGGCTCACCGGGATGACATCACCCACCCGGACCCTGAATGGGCTATCCGCCTCGGGTATCGGTTTGCTGTGGGATCCATCCGTGAGCTCCTGGAGTTGGTTGGCGCCGTGGGGGTGGTGGATGGAGCCGCTACCGCCGAGGCCCTCACCCCGGAGTTGGCCCGGGCGTGGATCGCTTATCTCGGAGCAGGAGGCCCCGAGGAGGGGCCGAAAGGGGCCCGAGAGGTGGATTTCTTCGATCCTTGGGGATAAAGGCCTTTCTGAACCCACAGGACGGTCGTATCCTGGCCCAAACCGGTACCCAGGATACCCTCAGCCACTCCCTGAGTGGACCAGAGCGCCGTGAAACTCCGCCAGGTCCTCCGGATCGCCGTTTCTTTAGCCCTTTCCATTGGGCTCGGGTGGTTTGCGGCCGGGGCTCAGGAACCTCTTCCCCTTGATGGACTGCGGGCCCTTCGGATTCCGTCCGAGGCCCCCGAACCCTTCCGCCTGGACGGGCTGATGACCGAGGCCCTCTGGGCTGACGCCGACGCCATCACCCAGCTCACACAAAATGAACCGGCCGCAGGAGAGCCGGCGACGGAAGACACGGAAATCCGTGTCCTTTATGACGATGAGAACCTCTACATTGGGATCCGGGCCTTGGATTCGGAGCCGGACCGCATCGTGAGCCGTGTCCTTCAGCGGGACAAGATCATGGTGAAGGACCCTTTTTTCGGCCGACCGGCCTTCGCAGGGGACGACGCAGTGGCCGTTCTCCTGGATCCCTTCGACGACAACCGGAATGCCTACCTCTTTGCCACGAACCCTAATGGAGCGGAATTCGACGCCCTCCTGGCCGACGAAGGAAAGGAATTCAACCTGGATTGGAGGGGGGTGTGGGAGGTGGCCGGAACCAAGACGTCAGACGGCTGGTCGGCGGAATTTCGGATTCCCCTCAGGACCCTCAGGTACCCCAATGATTCCGACCGACCCTGGGGATTCAACGTTTACCGGATTATTCGCCGGAAAAACGAAAAGGTGCTCTGGCAGGCGTGGTCCCGGGATAATGGGGGCTTCCACCGAGTTAGCCAGGCAGGAGACCTGGAGGGGCTTCAGGGCTTACCTGCCACGGGAGGGAATCTGGAGGCGAAACCATACGTTCTCGGCGGAATGAAACAGACCAGGCGGGACGATGGGGCCCTCTCCCGATCCTCCGAAACCTCTGCTGGCCTGGACCTGAAAACTGAAGTCAAACCAGGACTTGTGCTGGACCTCACTTTGAATACCGACTTTGCTCAGGTAGAGGTTGACGACGAACAGGTGAACCTCACGAGATTTAGCCTCTTTTTCCCCGAGAAGCGGGACTTCTTCCTCGAGAACTCCGGCATCTTTGATTTTGGCGTTCAGGGGAACCCGTTCGAACCTCCTCAATTCCAGATGTTTTTTTCGAGACGGATCGGAATCGAGGAGGACGAAGACCAAGTGGTGCCTATCCTGGGCGGTGGACGCCTGACGGGACGTATCGGGGGCCAGACGGTAGGCCTTTTGACCGTCGTGACCGACGAGGTGAAGGACCTGGTTTCCAGAGAGGTGGTTTCCGTTGCTCGAGTGAAGCGCGACATAGGAGAGAACAATTACCTGGGCATCATGGCCGCTGATCGGCGAAGCTCCGCTGGCCAGAACACCGTGGTGGGAGCTGACGGATCCTTTTATCTGACGCCGTCGGCCAACGTGCAGGCCTGGCTGGCCCACACCTTCACACAGGGTGAGGGTGGAGACGATTCGGCGTACGGTATTTCCGGTACGTGGACCTCGGACTTGTGGGAGGTGTTCACACGACACGTTGTCGTGGGTCCCGAAACCGAAGCAAGAACCGGTTTCGTGCAGCGGACGAACATGCGGCGATCGGACCTCTTCTTCCGCAGGACCATCAGGCCGGGCGGCCTGAACATCCGGAAAGTGGATTTCTGGTTGGGGGCAAACGTTTTTTCCGCCATCGATGGCACTCTTCAGGACTGGTCGGGCGGTCCGGTGATGGCTACCGAATTTGAGTCAGGTGATCAGCTGACCCTCTTCTACCAGCCGGGGGAAAACAGACCGGACGAAGACTTTGATCTGGCCGACACCCTCACTGTCCCCAGGGGAGAATACGATGCAACCCTAGGCATGATCATGCTTTCTACGAGCCCTTCCAGGCCGGTGGTGTTGAGCGGCAACGTGATGGCAGGGAACTTCTACGGTGGCACGATTCGGGCCCTGGGAGGCAATCTAAGCGTCGCCCCTACCGCTCAGATCGCCCTGGACCTGGGGCTCAATCAGAACCATGTCGAAGTCCCGAGCGGAGAGTTTACCGCTAACCTCGTAAGTCTAAGGGGTACTTACTCTTATTCGACGCGCCTCAGCGCCAATCTCCTGGTCCAGTACAACTCGCTGGACGAAGTTTTCTCAAATAACATCAGGGTGAGCTTCATCCATCGGCCCGGAAGCGACCTCTTCCTGGTTTTCACCGAAGAGCGTGGTGTGGACGACGACCTCTGGAAGGTCTCCGACCGGGCCTCGGTCGTGAAGCTGACGTATCTAAAGCGGTTCTGAGCTTCTCGACGGACCGTCGTGCCGAAAAAGGACCCCTATACCGCTGGCTTCGTCCCCTGGATCATTCCACTTCGGATGGAACCGATGAAGTCCAGGATGATCTTCTCCTGATCCCTGTGGGCTCCCAGATAGCCCTGTACCGCAGGATCGGCGGTCAGGAGGTCGTTCGGATAAGCTTTTTCCTCGACGATCTCAACGTTTTCCAAGCCGGAGGCCCTGAGTTGTCCGAGGTATGCGTCTTCCTGAACCGGGAGGCATCCCACCAACGCATCGGTGTTTTCCAGAAGGAACTGTGGAGTGGGATGTGCGGAGACCAGGTCGGATATCATGATGCGACCCCCGGGTTTCAGAACCCGCATGACTTCGGCAAAGACCCTATCCCTGGCGGGTGAAAGGTTCAACACACAGTTGGAAATGACAGCGTCGATACTATTGTCCGGCACCGGAAGAGCCTCGATCTCGCCAAGACGGAACTCGACGTTGTCGTAACCGCCGGCTTCGGCTGCCCGCCTGGCCCGTTCCACCATGTCCGGCGTCATGTCTACACCGATCACCCGGCCCTCGGGGCCTACCTCTTTCGACGCCAGGAAACAATCGAATCCTGCCCCCGATCCGAGATCCAAAACTGTCTCACCCGCCTTCAGGTGAGCCAGGGCCGTTGGGTTTCCACAACCCAGTCCAAGGTTGGTTCCCTCCGGAACGACAGCCAGCTCGTCTTTCGAGTAACCCACGGTCTGACCAAGAGTTGCAAGGTCCGTCAGCGTTCCATCTTCAGGGCTACAGCCGCAACCGCAACCCGTCGATCCGTCTCGCGCGATGGAACCGTAGCGATCCCGAACGGCACGACGAATGTCATCTTCATTCATGGTTTACTCCTTCAACAACAGGTGAGATCCTCAGGGTCCATTCTGGTCGAGATGGTTTGGGTCAAGCGATCCAACAGGAGGGGGAGGGCCGCTCGAACGTCCGGCTCGAACCCCTCCAATAGGTTCCTATACTCTTCCGAAAGGTCATTCAGGATCTTCCGTGCCAACCGGTGCCCAGCTTCTGTAACCTGGAGGATGACCACCCTACCGTCGGCCCTTGGAGCCCGTTTCCGGACCAGCTCCTTCTCCAACAGTGCCTTGGCGAGGCGGCTGGCCGTGCTCTTTTCCAGGTACAACTGGCCTCCCAGTTGGGTGACGGTCATAGGCCCGTTCTGGATCAGGGCCTGCAAAGCATGGCATTGGCTCACGGAAAGGTCGTAACAACATGCCCGGTCCCGGTCCCGGAATTGAAGCACCCGGATCAGTTCATTCAGGGCCTCCTGAAGCCTGGCGGCGTCCCGAAGAAGGGCTGGGCGATGGCTGGTTCTGAGGGCGGAATCCATGGTTAGGTACGTTTCCTGAAAACCTGTGGAATATAGTTGTAACTACCAACCGTTGTATGGTACAACTAATGCTATCTTCGCCAAGAGTCAAGGGCGACTAGTCAAGATTCAGATTATCAGGGGGTTCTACCCAATGGAAATCTTGTGGCCATGGTGTCGGACGGTTAACGTCGTTCATTACTCAGGCCAGGCTCCTCCACAGAGAAAGGTCGAGCAACCGTGAAATGGGTGAAACGACTATCCGACCCGATCCTGCTGGTGCTTCTGCTTCTTCCATCGGTCCTCGTGACCGGGTGTTCGAAGGAGGAAAGAGCATCGGCTGAGCTGAACGCCATCGAGGAGGCTTACGCCGAGACCGAGTTGGGAAGGGACGAGAGGTTGGCCGAGTTCACCCTGCGGTATGAGGCCTTGGCCGAGAAGTACGCCGGGACCGGGGCCGCCCTGGAGGCCGAGAGTTGGCTCTTGCGAGGGACCTCACTGGACGAAGAGGATGATGCAACGGCTGAACTGGCAGCCATCGAGGAAGCCTATGCTGAGAGCGACCTCGAGAGATCGGAGAAAGAGGCAGAGTTCATGCCGCAGTACGAGGCCCTGGCCGAAGAGTATTGGGGCACGAATGCGGCCCTCGAGGCGAAGCTCTGGGTCATGAGTAGGACCACGAGGGGGTTGGACGACGAGGAAGAGGCTTCCATGGTCGGTGAATACACCGACGCCATTTTCGAACGTTATGCCCGATCGCCGCACGCGGAGCAACTGGGGCAATTGGCGAGCTCGTTCACTGAAGAACAGAGGGATCAATACTTTGGTGAACTCAGGGAGACTTCCCCGCATGCCAGTGTGAGGGCTGCCGTCATCTACGGGCAGGCGTGGTACAAAAAGGCGTTCATGAGGTACGGCCAGGTCGAAGACACCCCTGAGACAAGAGAGGAGATCGAGGCCGATCTTGAACTCCTCGTCGAAGAGTATGCTGACGTACCCCGGGGAACGTCGACGTACGGAGTCATGGCAGACGCCCTGCTCAATGCTTATACCGATGAGGAACTCGGCATCGGCCAGCCTGCACCGGAAATAGTGGGGGTTACTGCGGACGGGGAGGAGATCCGCCTGAGCGACTTCCTCGGAAAGGTCACGGTGATCGACTTCTGGGGAGATTGGTGAGGCCCTTGCCGGGCCATGTACCCGCACGAGCGGTCGCTCGTAAGCAGACTGGAAGACGAAGCTTTTGCACTGGTGGGAGTCAACAGCGATCCCAAGGAGGATTATTTCGAGGCCATCGAACGGGAGGACATCACTTGGCCGTCCTTCTGGGATGGCGGGGATACGGACGGGCCCATCTCAACGAAGTGGGGCGTGTTCGGCTGGCCGACCATCTACATTCTCGACCACGAAGGCATCATCCGCGACAAGGACAAGCGCGGAGAGAAAATGGACGAAGTCGTGGACCGTCTTTTGGCAGAGATGCGCGGAGGGTGAGATCTCTCCAACGCGAAAGATGACCGGCCGGGGACCATCCCCGGCCGGTGTTTTTTCCCTACCTGGGTCCTACGACGCCCTCTGAGCCGCCTCCCATCCCAGCATTGCTTTTTTCCGCTGAGGACCCCAGCGGTATTCGCCGAACGCCCCCATCTCCCGAATCACCCGGTGGCAGGGGATGAGAAAGGCGATGGAGTTCTTCCCCACGGCAGATCCTACGGCCCGGGCCGAACCAGGGCCTCCCAGGGCCCGGGCCAACCTCCCGTAGGTCGTAACCGTTCCCTTGGGAATCCGTAGGAGGGCGTTCCATACCTTGAGTTGGTAGTTGATGCCCTTGAGAAAGAGGGAGAGGGGTGCCTCAGGTAAGGAAGCGTTTTCCGGGTAGAAGATGGACTCGGCCAAGGGGGCCGTCCCCACCGGCCTCTCTACAAGGGTCGCACCCGGCCATTCATTCTCCAGGGTCGTGATGGCTGGTTGCCGGTGCGGGCCACGTTCGGACGGCATGAATGCCAGATGACAGAGACCCCTTTGTGTGTTGGCAAAGAGGGCGGGTCCAAAAGGCGTCTGGTGAATCCCGTAGTTGATATGGAGAGAGAACCCTCCGGTCTTGTACTCTCCCGGTGTCACCCCCTCTGCATTGATGAAGAGGTCGTGTAATCGCGCTGGGCCGGAGAGACCGGAAGCGAAGGCGGCGGTCAGAACCGGTTCCGAATCCTGGAGGAGCCCCTTCGCGTGCTCAAGGGTCAGGAACTGCAGGAACCGCTTTGGACTCACGCCGGCCCATCTCGTGAAGAGTCTCTGGAGGTGGAACTTGCTCATTCCCAGCGACGCAGCGAGGTCGTCCAGGGAGGGCTGCCGCAGGTAGTTTTCTTCCAGGTAGCGGAGAGCTTTTGCGACGGTCTGATAGTCTGAAGAAGAACTCATGGCACTCGACTTCTAAGGGGAACCGGGAGCTCGAGTTCAAATCTCTCTCCGACCCCCGACTCAGACGACCCGATTCTTGCTTTTCGAGGCGCCGGGTATTGGAGTCACTCTTGTCGGATCAGGGCCCCGCACCCCAGCATCACCATGGACGCCCCCCTTCCCAGCACACCTTCCGACGTCAGGAGAACCTCCCCGTGAGGCCCCAAACCCACGGCCTCCCCCTGGGCTTCATTCAAGGTCCTGAGTCCGACCTGAGCTCCAGGAATGGGGTCCAAGCGTCCTTCCTCCACCCGGAAAAAGCGCAGGGACTCATAGCTTCGAATCGCAACGAGGTCACCATCCGGAGTGGCGTCCGCTCCAGTGATCTGCCGCGGGACCGGCAGCCGACCGTCCGAGAACGTCTGCACCGTTTCAAGGCGCACGGTTTCATTGGAGCGTAGAGGCGGAGGGTACCGGTAGAGTCTGACGGCGTCACCACGTCCTTTGCTGACGAAGAACACCTCTTCTCCCGGCAGGACAAACACTGCTTCCATGTCTCTGGGTCCGTCGGGGAGGGCCATCGGGAAGGCTTCAACGTCTTGAGGGGAACCGTCGTAGATACCCCGGTCCTGAACCCGGTAGAGTACGATCTGGTCCCGGACCTCCTCGTTGTCCCCCACATCTGCCACGTAGATGCAAGCTCCTGCGGGGCACGTTCCGGTGGCGATGTCCTCCCAGTCCCGGTTCGAAGCACCTTGCAGGGGGATCTCGCCCCGAAGACCACCCCCAACATCGATGGCATAGATGCTGGCGGCGTGCCCACCATCGTTGTGGCTGAAGAAGACTCCTTCCTGGGACCTACTCCAGGCTACTCCTGAACTCTCCCGGAGAACATGGGGAAGGGCGCGGGCCGGCCCGACGGGGACACATCCAGTGGTACCGGCCGCGTTCCAACCGCAGGAAGCGGCAAGGAGAAGGGGTAGGAAGAGGAGGGCCTTCATCCGCCCGGCGGGGTCATCCCTCTTTGGGCGATGGCAGCATCGAGAAGGGCCCGAAAGTCTTCCAGCGGGACCGCACCCGGCAGTGTGCGTCCGTCGATGATGAAATGGGGTGTGCCCCTGGCGCCCGCCTGCTGACCGAGGCGGATATTGTCCGTCACGTTCTTTTCCCGCCATCCGCCCTTCACACAACCGTCGAAACGTTCAACGTCTAGCCCTTCTTCTTCGGCCAGGTCGGAGAAGAACGAGTAGGGGTCTTCACTGTTTCGCCACCCTCTCTGGCTACCGAAGAGACGGTCCTGCATGGGGAAAAAATGCTCTTGCTCCCCGGCACATTCCGATGCGATGGAGGCTTCGAGTCCATTCGGGAACATGCCGAGGACGAAGGGGATGAACTTCCATTCAACGTATCCAGCATCAACATAGACTTCGCGAATGGTGGGGAAGCTCTCTTCGTGAAACATCCTGCAGTAACCACAGCCGAAATCGCTGAACTCCAGAACCTTCACCGGAGCCTCCGCGGACCCGAGGTTGTATCCCATCTGGGAGACCTGTGGGGGTCGGGCGGCCTGGTCGTCGGGAGAGATTCGTGGGCTCGTTGACCTGGGCGCCTCCTGGTTCTGGGCAGCGGATTCCAGGATGGCCCCGAGTATGGTATCAGCTTGGAAGGCTTGGGCTTGGGCCTCATCGCCCTCACCCCCGCAGGCCGTCAGGTGAGGGAAAAGAAGAAAAACTACCAGAAGAGAAGCCTTTCGACTGCCGTTTCCGAAATACGATGTCTTCAAAAGGAGATCCTTGCTTGTGCTTCTACGAGGGTCAAACCCTTTTCACCCCCTTGAAGTTTCGGGGGGCCTGTGGCTTCCACCTTGCCACATGGCTTTTCCCTCTTCCATCCAGGGGCCGGGCACCGGCTCCCGACCATCCTGGATGACGATGGTCTCGGAGACCTTGTCGTGGATGGCCTGCCGGTTCGGATCCCAGAAAATCTGGGCGAACCCCAGGAGGCCGGTAGCGAAGCCGGCGGCGTATCCACCGGCTCTCTCAAATGAAAGCCACCAGTTCAGCGGCCGTTTGTCAATCATGACCACCCTGATCCGGAAGAGTTTCTTCCCGATGCTGGTTCCTCTCCACCAGGCGTGGGTGACGGTCAGGTAGAGTGCCGCCCAACCGAATCCGATGCCGAGGTCGTCAATGAGTCCCAGGAGCGAGTTGACGAACCCTTGGTTCTGGTGTTCTTCCAGATCCTGTTGGGTACGAGCCAGAGCGGCTTCTGCATCGGCTCGATCCTCCTCAGACAGTCGAAGAGCCCTGTTCAAACGATCGATGCTGTCCGAAGCAACCTCGCCCAGGGGTTCCGCCGCTTCCTGCTCACCGGCATCCTCTTCCGGCCCACCTCCCTGGGGGGCCATCAGGTTTTCGACGGCCTCGTCGACCATCTCCTGGGCCGAAGCGGACCAGGGTACGTCCTGGGGAAGGAGCCCGGTGATCATCTCACGGATCTCACTCCGATTCAAGCCCCCATCGTAGGCGTTCCCGACGATCTGGTTCAGCGCTGCCTGCGCCTCCTCTTGGCTCTCGGCCTGCTGGAGATCCAGGAACCCCCCAATCCCCTGGACCAGATCGAGGATCCCGGCATCCCTTTCCCCCGGCTCACGCGCGAGCTCTTCTGGGGACAAGGCACCCGTCTCCTCTATGCTTATTCCACCGCCAGCCTCATCGAGGGCCTGCTGGAAATCGTCTCCGAACCTTATCCAAAGGACTACCAACACGGTGACGATGAGAATGAGAAACCCCAGGCAGCCCACGGCGATACGGAAGACCTTTCCGAGCACATCCTGGCCGGGTTTCCGAGATGCCAACCAGAAGAGGAGGGCGATCGAACCGATTGCCAGAGGCGCCGCGCCGACCTGGGAGACGAACCCAATGACGACGAGGTCCACGAGGATAGCCCCGAGGCGTTGGATGGGGAGGGCGAGAGGCCGGCCCAGAAGGTCGGGGTGGACCGCGAACGCATATGGCGTGACGATGGAACGAGGATCGAAGCGTCGGTCCATGGATTCAGATCAGTAGGGGTTCGGAATGGGCTGTGACCGTCCCTCGGATCACCGTTTCCGGAGGTACGCGCCTAGAACCAGGCCTGCCGCCGCGCCCAGGAGGGCCGTACCGGCGATGACCCGGCCACGTGGGCTGAGGTTGGAGAGTCGCTCTCTTCCGGTGTCTGCCACCTTCCGCAGGGCACTCCCGGCCCTGTTGGCGGGGGCCCCCGACTCTCCTTCGGTCTCTGGGCCGGGGAGTTCGCCCTCTCCCTCCCAATAGGACCGAACCGCTGCCTCTTCCTCTTCCATCCCGCAGTCGGAACAGGCGAGGAAGCCCTTCTCACGGGCGGTCCGGTTGGGGAAGACCATCTCTTCGCCGCACTTCGGACAAGGGAGCCCTGCCGGAAGGGCGTCAATAAGACCGTAAAGCACTCCCTTGGATAAATCCAGGGCCTCCCCGATCTGATTCACACTCTGGTCAGACTCCCAATAGAGCCGGTTTGCTTCCTCGTAGAGGGCGTCTTGATCCGGGGGTCCGCTGGACATGGAAAACCTCCTATTGCCTGATCTCTTGACCCATCGTGAGGGCACGAACAACATAGCCGTGCTGATGAGGGGATGCGAGGAGTTCCCGTCCCCCATGGCCTTAGCATCTTTCTCCTACCGGAGACCCTTCTGTGAAGATCCCTGTGTCCCACGGACACCTGGAGGCGGCCCTCCAGAACCCGGGCCGCAATCCCCGGGGTGGGGCCGTGTTCTGCCATCCACACCCGGTGCAGGGGGGCACGATGCACACGAAAGCCGTCTACCGGGCCGGCCAGGCGTTGAACGAGGCTGGGCTGCGGACTTTACGATTCAACTTCCGGGGGGTTGGTTTCAGCACCGGGAGCTACGATGAGGGGATCGGGGAGGAGGAAGACGTTCAGGCTGCACTGGACTGGCTCGAACTGGGGCTGCCGGAACGACCCCTCGTTGTAGGCGGACTCTCCTTCGGATCCATGGTGGGGCTGAAAGTGGGCGTTGATGACCCCCGTGTGGTTGCTCTGGTGGCACTGGGCACCCCCATCCACGTTTACGACTACTCCTACCTGGCTGGGGCCCGAAAACCTGTATTGGTGGTCCAGGGCGAGGACGACGAATTCGGGTCATACCAGGAGGTGCTGGAAGTTCTGGGGGAACTCGGGAACCATGTCACACTCCGATCTGTCCCGGGAGCCGGCCACCTTTTTGAGGGCCACATCGAGGAACTACAGAACCATATCCGGGAGTACTTCATGCATGGGGCTGGCGCCCAAGCCTTAAGCGGGGAACTGCCGAAGACCGGAGGAACAGGCGTATGAGAGACCGGCAGCGGATTTTGGGGAACCTGGACGAACTTTATCGGGAGGCGTTCGGAAGGGCGGAAGGAAACGGGGATGACAACGTCATGGCCCGATTGGACTTTGAGTTCCAGCGGGACCAGCTTCTGCTGGAAGTGGCCCTGGACGTCAGAGAGCTGTTGGCGGCCATGGACTCGGGGAAGAACGCGGAGGGAAAAACCACCTCCCTCTTGGAAAAGGCCCAGGCGATCCGACGACTGACCCGGCTCCGTTGAACGGGGGCTCGCCCCACTCCTGGAACGTCCTGATTGGGAGCACACAATGAAGATCTATACGCGAACGGGAGACGGAGGAAAAACGGGGCTCTTTGGCGGGGAAAGGGTCTCCAAGGGCCACGTCCGAGTCGAGGCTTACGGCACGGTAGACGAGTTGAACGCGACCCTTGGGTTGTGCAGAGAGGCGGTGGCCGAAGACCTGGTCCGGAGCCGGCTCGGACGGATCCAGAACGACCTCTTCATTCTGGGGGCATCTCTCGCGACGCCCGGCGCGGAGGCCGGCACCGCCAAGCCTTCTACTCCGGCCTTGCCAGAGGGCCGCATCCGGGAACTAGAGGAGTGGATCGACGGCGCCACGGAAGAGACTCCGGAGCTTCGCAACTTCATTCTCCCAGGAGGGTCAAGGGGGGCGGCTTTCCTTCACCTGGCCAGAACGGTATGCCGGCGGGCGGAACGGGCTGTGGTGAGGTTGCGTGAACACGACGCATCCGACCCATTGGTGTTGAAATACCTCAACCGCCTTTCGGATCTTCTCTTCGCTTTAGCTCGCCTCGATAATCGGAATAACGACGTTCCGGATATCTTATGGGAAAAGGAAGTGGATTGAGGCCTTGACGAACCTTCCTTCAAGTGTAACCTGGCAGGTACAGCCCCGTGTGATCACTGAACCGGTGGCAAGACCCTAGGGAGGCGGAATGACCTACATCATTGCGGAACCGTGCATAGGGACGAAGGACGCTGCTTGCGTCGAGGTCTGCCCGGTGGACTGCATTTACGAAGGTGATGACCAGTTCTATATCCATCCGGAGGAATGCATCGATTGCGGTGCTTGCGAGCCGGAGTGCCCCGTTCAGGCGATCTTTCCAGATACGGACGTGCCGCCGGAGTGGACCAGCTTTATCGAAAAGAACGTAACCTTCTTCGAGTGATGATCCTGAGCTGGTCCTGGCGTAGCCTGCGGGGGTCGGATTCTTTTTCCGGCCACCGCTATTTCTTGCCCCTTTGGGTTTTTGTGTTCCTCCTCCTGGGGAGTTGTGGGTTCGAGCGCCAGCCGACTGAAGAGGCCATGGGTCCAGATTCCGCCTCGGGGGGTCCTGAAGCCGAGATTGAGGCCATGCTCCTGGCGTCGGCAACCTCCTGGAACGGTGGAGACCTCGATGGATTCATGGACGACTACCGGAGGTCGGCAGACCTGACCTTCTCCGGTGGCACCGGGGTCACTCGAGGATGGGAAGATCTCCGGACTCGGTACTTGGAGACCTACTGGGCTCCTGATGCTGTCCGGGACTCACTTCGATTCGAGGGGATCGAGGTCGTGGAGTTGGGAGACCAACACGCCCTGGCCCTCGGCCAGTATGTGCTTTTCCGACCGGAGGAAGACGGTGCTGTGACCTCTTCGGGATTCTTTTCTCTGGTTCTACAGAGAGTCGATGGCCGCTGGGAAATTCTACACGACCACACTTCGGCTACACCGGAGGATGATGCGCCGGAGTTGGAGGGGTCCTGACCTGATCGGATTCCGTTAGAGGCCGAGCTCCCGGAGTCTTTCCAGAGATACGTTCCGAGCCATGCGCTCACCGGCCGGAACCTGCCGCTTCACCTCTTCTTCGGCCTCCTTCTGTTGCTGCCGGACCAACAGGAGTCCTGCAGTCAAGGTGGCCGCTCCCAACAGGCTCACAAGGAATGTGCGAATGGTGCCTCCCAGGTTCAGGGTAGGTACTTCTCTCAGTACTGGTCTCTGCATAAACCGTGCCGGTTATTGAGGTGGTTAAGTGTCCGGGAAACCCCTCAAAGACCACTGGTTTTCTTCGGGCAATGATGGACGCAGCCAAGAGATGGTTCTCAAAAATCTGATGGTATGGTTGGCTTTTCCTCGGATTCCCGAAGCTGGAGGGCCCAGGGAGAGGGTTGAAGGCGATCGTTTTCCGGCTTGATTCCTCGGACCGGTGGAGGGTAACCTTCAATCGGTGGTTTTGTGATCTTTTCTTCATTTGAACGATCAGGACGAATCGGACAACCCGATGCTTAAACCAAGACGTGGTTTTGTGGTGATGACTGCGGTGACGGCCGTTGCCGCTTGTTCGTCTCCAGAGGTCCCAGCCGACTTGATCTTCCTCGGGGGAAATGTCTGGTCGGGCGTGCCCGGTGAGCCCATGGCTCAGGCGCTGGCCGTAAAGGGTGGCTTCGTGCAGGAGGTAGGGACCAACAGGGAAATCAGAGCACTCAGAGACAGGGATACGGAAGTCGTCCGGTTGAACGGGCGGATGATGGTTCCCGGCTTCATCGATAGCCATACACATTTTATTCCTGGCGGCTTTCAACTCTCAAGCGTCGATCTCAGGGACGCTGACACCCGGGAGGAGTTTGGACGCCGAATCCTAGAGTTTGCGGGAGGCCTGGAGGCGGGAGATTGGATTACCGGCGGCGATTGGGACCACGAGTTGTGGGGAGGCGACCTTCCTCACAGGAGCTGGATCGACGCGGCGACCTTCACTAATCCGGTTTTTGTGTCTCGCCTGGACGGACACATGGCTTTGGCAAACTCTCAAGCTCTGGAGTTGGCCGGGATCACGGCGTCCACCCCTGTACCCCCCGGTGGCGAGATCGTGCTGGATCTGGAGACAGGAGAACCCACGGGTATCCTGAAAGATGAAGCCATGGCATTGGTGGCTGCAGTTATGCCGGAGCCGTCGGAAGAGGCCCTGGACCGGGCGCTGAACGACGCCATGGAGTACGCGTTGTCCATGGGGGTCACTCAAACTCACCACATGGGGACGTGGAGCGATCTGGAGACCTTCCGGAGGGCTCGGGCCGATGGCCGCCTCAAGATGCGCGTCTATTCGGTCGTCCCCATTTCCACCTGGGAGCGGTTACGGGATTTCGTAGACGAGAATGGTCGTGGTGACGACCAGCTCTGGTGGGGAGGGCTGAAGGGGTTCGTGGATGGTTCGCTGGGATCAACCACGGCCTGGTTTTACGATCCCTACGCTGACGACCCAGGCACGTCGGGTTTGCTGACCACCGACACCGCCTCCCTTCGCAGCTGGGCGCTCGCCGGAGATCAAGCCGGTCTCCAACTCATCATTCACGCAATTGGCGATCAAGCCAACGACTGGCTTCTGGACGTCTACGAAGGAGCCATCGAGCGGAATGGACCTGGGGACCGGCGTTTCCGGATCGAACACGCCCAACACCTGTCTCGGGAGGCATTTTCCCGGTTCTCCGAGCTCGGGGTTGTTCCGTCCATGCAACCCTATCACGCCATCGATGATGGACGATGGGCCGAAAAGCGTATCGGTCCGGAGAGGATCCAGACCACCTATGCGTTCAGAAGTCTGTTGGATGCGGGGGCCGATCTATCGTTCGGTTCCGATTGGACGGTGGCTCCGATGGATGTTTTGGCGGGGTTATACAGTTCCCTGACTCGGAGGACCACCGACGGGGTGAACCCGGACGGGTGGGTACCACAGGAGAAGATCTCTTTGGAGGAGGCCCTTACAGCTTATACTTGGGGGAGCGCCCGCGCTGGATTCATGGAAGGAAAGGTCGGTCGCCTGATACCGGGGACATACGCTGATCTGGTCGTGCTTTCCCAGGATCTTTTCCAGGTGGCTCCAGTTGATATCCCCACGGTCCAGGTGGACATGACCATGGTGGGTGGGGATATCGTGTACAGAAAAGAGGGTTGAAATGACAGAGGTCGGCGGCGGGGATCTGGGATCGACCCGGCAAAAAGCCATCGATGCTCTTTGTGAGCACTTCGCGAACGACGCCCTCTCGGTGGAAGAGTTCGAACGTCGGGTGGACAAAGCTCACAAGGCAGAGTCCATGGCCGAGGTCAGGAAACTTCTGGCCGACCTTCCGTCAGGAGACCTCCCGGTTCGTCGGGAGGAGGTCACGACGACGGCCATGGAGCGGCCTCAGGCTTCCGTTCCCGCATCCCGGGTAAAGGAGCGCGGGTTTCTTTTGGCGGCTCTTGGGGGAGTATCACGAAGAGGCCGGTGGATTCCCGCCAGGCAGACCTATGCCTTTTCCGTGTTGGGTGGAATGACCCTGGACTTCCGTGAGGCACTCCTCCCACCGGGAGAGACGGAGGTCTGGATCTTCTCGGCCATGGGGGGGGCGGAAATCATCGTGCCGCCGGGCCTGCCCGTGGAATGTGACGGGATGGCGATCCTGGGGGGATTCGAACACCGGGAGGACGCCTCGGTAAGTGAGGACCCGAATGCTCCACTTCTCCGCATTCGAGGCTTGTCCGTCATGGGTGGGGTGGAGGTGACGACCCGGTATCCGGGTGAGACGAATAGGGAAGCGAAACGCCGCCGTCGGTTTGAGCGAAAGAAGAACAGACAGCAAAAGCGGTTGGGGGACGGTTCCTAACTCCCAACCGTCGTCCTGGTCGCGCTTTCCGGAAACCAGACGGCCTGCCTTACCGTAGAGCTTATCGCGAGCGCCCTCGGAACAACGATTCTCGAGTCTCTAGGAGGAATCTCAGGTGAAAGGCAAAAAGATAATCTGGACCGAGCAGGTTGCCCTGAACCTCCTTCGGATCGTTGCCGGGTTCCTCATCTGGCAACACGGGGCCCAGAAACTCTTCGGTTTTCCGGGTGGTCAGCAGGTGGGGGACTTCTTCGGGATGATGGGCCTGGCAGGCATCCTGGAGGTGGCCGGCGGCACGCTTTTGGTGCTCGGGTTCTTTACGAGGCCCGTGGCGGTCATCCTCTCTGGCGAGATGGCTTGGGCCTATTTCAGCGTCCACGCGCCTGATGGTTTCTGGCCCATCCTGAATGGTGGGGAGATGGCGGCGTTCTACTCGTTCCTTTTCCTGTATGTGGCAGCCCGGGGCGGGGGCGTATTCGGTCTGGATGGCCTGAGGCAACTAAGAAGGGAAGCCAAACCGAAGGAGGTCGTAGCCGGCTCCCAGCCAGGAACGGCTTTACCAGAACCGGCCCTGAAGGACGACGATTTCCCGGAGCTCACCGAAGAGGACCTGGCCGAGGACCCGGAAATCGCCGAGTTGTTGGGGGACAATCCTTAGGAGCTTTTCCCGAACCTGGTCGGGCGACTTCTCACCGGCAATGGTCGTCGAAAGCCGCTTTGAGAGCGTCTGCGATCTCGTGGGGTGTGTGTCCTTCGATCTGATGTCGCTCCATCATATAGATCAGCTCTCCGCCCTGGAGAATGGCTACCGAGGGGGAAGAGGGCGGGTACCCCGCGAAGTACTCTCTTGCTCTTGCAGTCGCTTCCATGTCCTGACCCGCAAAGACCGTGGTCAGGAGTTGGGGTTTATTCTCATGTTCGAGGGCCAAGGCCATAGCCGGACGCAGGCCGCCGGCCGAACACCCGCAGACCGAGTTCACCGCGACCAACACCGTTCCTTCTGTTTCCAGCAGGCCCTCCACGTCTTCCGGAGTCCGCATCTCTTTGAATCCGAGGCGGACCAGGTCCTGGCGCATGGGGGCCACCATGAGTTCCGAATAGGGCATTCTGTGCTCCTGTCCTGGGGAGTCCGATACCGGAGGAGACGGAGTCCTCTCCAGAGCCGTCGGGAGGAACCCCGAGACCCGGGTTGAAGTTCCCCGGATCGCTACCCTCCAGGGGTAAAGGTTCCAACCAAGTCCGGGTCCTGGTAGAATTCAGCCTTTCCCGTACCAAGCTCCCGGCTCAACACCGGTCACGAATGGAGGTTCTCGATGCGTGTGTCCAAAACCCTCTCATCCTGTCTGTTGGCGGCTCCGATTCTGGTCGTCGCTTGTGGTGTGGACGAAGCAGCGGATGGCTCGGATGCAGAGATGGAGAGCCAAACCGAATCTATCAATGTGAGCGGCCCCTACCTCCTTGTGGTGAACAAGAGCTCAAACACCCTCTCGGTGGTGGATCCGGAGACGGAAGCCGAGGTCAAGGTAATTGGAACAGGCTTCGCACCTCATGAAGTTGCCGTATCGGGCGATGGACGATTCGCCTACGTGACGGACTATGGGACGGGGGGCCAGCCTGGGAACACGGTGACGGTCGTGGACCTCGAGGCCCTGGAGGCTGTGGGTACGATATCCCTCGAGCCGCACACGAGACCCCATGGGATTGCGGTTGCTTCCGATGGCACGGTTTGGGTTACGACGGAGGGTTCGGCCCACGTTCTCCAACTCGATCCTCGGTCCGGGGAGATCCTCCAAGCGGTGGAGACGGGCCAGAATGTGACCCACATGGTTGCGTTGGCCGAAGAGGTTGGGCGTGTCGTGACGGCAAACATCGGCAGCGGGACCGCTACCATCGTGGACCCCACAACTCAGTCCGTGGTAGCTCATGTTGAGACGGGAGCCGGGGCTGAAGGGTTGACCGTTCACCCCGACGGAAAGCGGGCCTACGTGACGAACCGCTCGGCAGGCACTTTGGTGGAGATGGATCTAGCCATGGGCACGGTGACCAGAACCATGGATGTGGGGGATTTTCCGATCCGAGTGAAAGCCCGCCCCGATGGCGCTGAGCTTCTGGTGTCCAACGCCAGCGGGAATGAGGTTGTAGCCGTTGATCCTGATGGGTGGACGATTCTACGGCGCTTACCCGTGGGCGCGGCCCCCATCGGTATTCTCATAACGCCCGATAATCGAACGGCTTACGTGGCGAACACGCAGGACGACAAAATCACGGTCATCGATCTGGTGAACTGGGTGGTTTCAGGGGAGATCTATCCCGGAGACGAGCCGGACGGCATGGCCTGGGTTGGATAGGAGATTCCCATGTCCCGGAAGAGTGAAAGAGGTGTCCTCTCGAGGCGCAGGTGGGCTCTTCTTCCCACCACGCTCATGGTCCTCGGGGGCTGTACCGGCGGGGGCGGGGATGGGGCTGGTGGAGGAGACACCGGTTCGGCTGCGGACTCCGAGGCGTGGGAAGGGGATATCGAGGCAGTTACCAGGTCCCTCCGCCCCCAGGAGGGAACGGAACGGGATTGGGAGATTTTCCGTGCTACGGTGACCCAGGCCTGGGAGGAGGGCCTCGACACCCTGCCCGTGGGTGACGCCATGGTCCGGATCGCCCGTTCGTTCGTCGGCTGGCCTTATGCCCCCGGTACTCTGGAGGTGGCCGGTGAAGAAGACGTGGTGGTCAACTTCGAAGAATTCGATTGCGTGACCCTGGTGGAGAACGTTTTCGCTCTAGCCCGCTTCATCAAAACCCAGAGACCGGTGCTCCTCGAGTCGGAATTCCGAACCCGGGAGGTCTATGAGGGGACGATCAGAGAAATCCGATACCGACGAGGAAGGGTCGATGGCTATTCCAGCCGGCTCCACTACTTCTCGGACTGGATCCGCGACAACGAAGCCATGGGCCTGGTGCTCGAGGTGACCCAGGACATAGGAGGGGAAGAGGACTCGAAGGCCATAGACTTCATGAGCACGCATCCAGACTCGTATCGTCAGCTGGCCAACCCCGTGAACTTCATGGCCGTGCAGGACACCGAATATGAGCTGAGTGGGCTCACGCGCTTCAAGATACCCGAGGGCGAGATCCAGACCTGGATGTCCTGGATCCAGAATGGGGACATCATCGCAGCCACCAGTACAGTCGATGGCTTGGATGTAGCCCACACCGGGTTGGCTTACTGGCAGGGGCCGGATCTTCATCTCTTGCACGCTCCTCTGGTGGGGGAGAGCGTGGAGGTGAGTCGCCTGCCACTGG
>JBDHGR010000009.1:0-23341 GCA_039589815.1 Gemmatimonadota bacterium
CTATTCTTCCCGTAGGTTTAAACCGGCATAGATCCATGAATCCTCGTTCTCGCTTCGGGCTTGGATCACCACCTCAGCCCAGTCTCTACGTGTCAGGTCGGGAAGGTCGATGTAGATCCCTCCCCCAGGGTGTCCGCTGGGGTTTCGAGTTCGCTCCGTGTGGGTCAAGCGGAGGGCGTCATCGGTGAAGGATACCCCGGCCGGTGCCATGGGCTGGTCAAACGGGGCCACCACCTTCCAATCCGGCTGCGGTTCATCGAAACGCCACTCCATCGCCTGCGGCAGGTCTGCTGGCACCTCGGGACCGCCACAACCCAGAACAGTGAGGATGGAGAGGAGGTAGGGCGTACGCCGCCCGAGGTTGCCCAGGAACCACGCCAGCTTGGGGGCCATCATCTTGTTTTCTCCAGGGGGGGAGTAGATGCCCCTTCCAGCCCAGTTAGCCACCAAGGAGAATCATGGGTTGTGGGTATGGTGGGTGCAAGGATCTGTAAGCCCTACGGTTCTGCAATCTTGCTGCGCGACGTTATCGGTTTCTTCGGGTGGGTCCTTCTGCAGTTCAGTCCAACGGACGGGAGACGGCTTCAATTCTTCGAGAATCTCGTCGGCAGTCAGCCCTCGGAATGGCCCCTTGTACCATTTCTTCGCCTCGTACGCCGCTACAGCACGACGGACCACGGGTTCCTCATCCGGTGTTAAGTGCATGACCGTAATCTAACGGAAGTCATCACTGCCGATTCTCCAGCCACCGTCCTGCGTCTTCGTTGCAGAGAATAGTTGGCAGGGTTAGATACGTGGAGTCTTCCCACAACTCAGAAGGAACTCTGAGACCAATGAAGGAGGGCTCTCCAGGGGATTGATGGAGTTCAAGTCGGACAGCACTTGGGGATTGTCCGTTTCCTACACGGACCTGGCCGCTGCCGTCACTTCTTCCGGAGGGTTTTCGGAAGGGCAAGAGAATGAGGGGTGCGTTGAGACCATGACCTGGCCTGGTGATCAGCAAGAACGAAAGGACACGATCAGCGTTTGCGATGGGGTGTTTACCCTGGAACATGACTGGATAGCTGTCTTCAAGAAAGCGCAGTAGCTCTCCACCTGACTTGGAGGTTTTATGAGAGGACTCATTGCAGGATTGGTCGTACTCCTGGTACTTGGAGTTGGGTTTTTCCTTTGGTCTTCGCCGACTGCTGCACCGGCTGAGATGACCGAGGCTGAGATTGCTCAGATTGAGGCGGAGGTGGGAGCAGCCGTCTCGGCTTTCATTCAGGCTGTGCTTCAGTTGGATGCTGATGAGGCTATGGAGTTCTGGGCCGACACGGAGAGGTTCGCTTTGGCTGGGGACGGAGTCCTGGTTTCCGACTTTGACGAGTGGGCACCCGGTTATCGGGAAAACTACGACAATTTTGTAGAGGCCTTGTACTTCGAGCCTAGCGATCCTCAGATCCTTGTGCTTAGCCCGGATGCTGCTTCGTATTCGATGGCATTTGAATGGAGCCTGATCAACACCGAGGGAGATACCATCAATTCTCACGGTTCCTGGCTGTACGTGATGAAGTACATAGATGGCCGATGGAGGACCGTACAGTCGGCAGGGACACACTTATACGAGTAGCCTAACCCACACCTTCCGATTCAGAAGGAGTCATGGAATGACAGAGAAAACTGCTGCCGAGGTTGAAGCAGAGGTCGGACAGATACTCCAAGACCTTTACGATGCCGTCAAACGGGTTGAGTTAGAACCCTGGATGGAGACGCTTCATAGCCCAACGGGGCGATGGCTCCTGGGAATGGACGTGGTCAATCTTCGCCAAGCTATCGAGGAACTTGGAACCGCATGGACTTCCGAAGGGGAGATCCAACTCGCACGGCAGGAGATAGACGACCTGGAGATTAGGGTGGACGCCGTAAGCTCAACGGTTGCTCATGCACTCTGCACTTCTCCCGACAGAAGGTGGTACTTTGCCAACGGAAAAGTCGAAAGAGCAAGCACTGCTGAGACATGGGTGTTTACCTTGACCGATGAAGGTTGGAAGCTTCAATCCGGCCAATCTTCCCTCTTTCCTGTTAAGGACGAGACGTTCTCTGAATTGTTGACCCAGGCTCAGGGGGAATGAGCCAGTAGTGCCGACACTCACCATAGAGAAGACAGAGACGACCCAGGTGAACCAAAAGCCTGGGTCGTTTCTTCTGTGGGTAACTCTTGGGTAACCCAACGTCGAATCCGATTCACATTCTGTACGAATGGACAGGAATAGAGATGTTAGAGTCTCATACGCCCACCCTCATGGGGGGCGAAGGCGTCGACCGACGCCCACACCCATGAGCATCAATCCGCGCTGCTTACTCCGTAGCTAAGCCCCAAAAAGCTCAGCCACCCACGAGCACGTTTGACACCCATAGAGGAAACGGGACTCCGCGCATGGGGGGATGTGGGTCCTCAAACGGGTCACGATTCGATACCTAGGCCACCTAGGTGTGTGCATGTTGGTGTGCATGTTCAGATGCAGAAACCCTGCGAATCGTCCGGTTTTGACTCGCAGGGTCTGCTAAGAAAAGCCTGTATTTACGCCAAATCTGCCAAATACTACGGCGGTTGGCTCGGCTTAGAAGGCCGGTGCTCTATCCAGCTGAGCTACGAGCGCTGATGATCGAAAAGGTAATCGAGATCCCGCAGATGCCTCAAGAGGCCGAGAAGCGGAAAGTCCCCTCACTCTGCCCAGTACAGTCTGACGCATCGAGAACCCCCTCAAAGGTCCCTAAGCTCTGATCCCACTCTCCTTCGAGGAGCATCCTTCCGGGGCAGTCTCCTCCGTAGGTGAGCTCCAGCCGAAGTGTCTCGCCGCGGATGCGGCCGGTCCCGTCGGCCATCAAGCCAGAGGAGGTCTGGAGGGCGCCGCGGACATCTCGTCCGCCTTCCCGGATAAGCTCCAGGGCAGCGGGGACGTCCCCCCCATCGATCGAGAGAACCCCTTGGTAAACCACACCTTCGCCAAATCCCGGTAGGTCGGATTCCTGCCCCCGGCCCCAGGGCCCGCTCACAACCTGACAGCCTCCCATCAAGGTGGCCAAAAGCAACCCGGCCGACAGGGATAAAGCGCGGGGGTGGGACCGCTCCATCAGGAGCATGGGCTTCACCCTTCCTCCCCCTTCTCTTCGGAGGGTCCTTCGCTCCCCATGGTGGACCACTCCCTGAGGAATTCGTCAAGCTGTTCGACCACGAGACGGTTTACGGTTCCCTCCGGGAAGGTCTCATCCTCCCGGACCTCTCCGGCTGCCATTCCGGTGAGGATCGGCCAACCCTCTTCGATGCGATCAATTGCGTAGATGTGGAAGCGTCCGTCGGCCACGGCCTCTCTGACCCGCCGGCGCAACACGAGGTTCTCCACATTCCTCCGGGGCACGATGACCGCCTGGTCGCCGGTCAAGCCGAACTGCTCAAAGGCTGAGAACACGCCCTCGACCTTCTCAGTGACGCCGCCTACTGGAAGGATGGTCCCGTCCTGATTGATGGCACCGGTGATGCAGACATCCTGCCGGATTGGGACGCCGGAGATGGCCGACAAAAGTGCGTACAGCTCAGCGGCCGAGGCGCTGTCCCCTTCGATCTCCTCGTATAGCTGGTCGAATGAGAGGCTTGCGGATAGGAGCAGAGGTTTGGAGCGAGCGAAGGTGCGACCGAGAAAACCCTGTAGAATCAGAAACCCTTTACTGTGGATCCGGCCGCTCAAGAGAGCTTCCCGCTCGATGTTGATCACCCCCTCGGTCCCAAGGTAGGCGCTGCACATCACCCTGATGGGACGCCCGAAGGCCTCGTCGCTCACTTGGATCAGGCCGATCCCATGGATTTGTCCAACCCTCTCGCCCTGGGGTTCGAAGGAAAGGACCCCCCGCTTGATAAGGTCCAAGAGTTCCCGATGGGGTCGATTGTTTCGGCGGTGCCGATCCTCGATGGCACCTTCGACGTGGTGTCTCGACACCACCTCGGCACCACCGGCCACGTGGGCCGCCTCCCTCACCAAATCCCTGATCGCCCGAAACCGGGTCGATAGCTTCCACTGGTTGCTGGCCAGGCGGGAGCCTTCCTCCACAACCGCCGCCACAGCCGTGGCGTCGAAGGGTGGAAGCTCTTCCCAGTCGCAGCGGGCCGCGACAAAAGAAGCGTAGCCTCTTTCGGCGTCTGGGGTCCGATCCATGTGTGGAGTGAAGTCGACCTTGACTTTGAAGAGCTCTTCGAACTCCGGGTCTGCCTGCTGCAAGCGGTAGTACGTGCCGGCCTCCCCGATAAGAATGACCTTCACATTCAGTGGGATGGGCTCAGGTTCCAGGGTCTCCGGAACAATCATCCCCATAGCTGCCGACGGGTCTTCAGGCGTGAGTTCTCGGGTTCGCAGAGAGCGTTTCAGCGCAGTCCATGCAAGCGGCCTTGAAAGAAGCTCCTCGGCGTGGAGAATCAGGTAGCCCCCGTTCGCTCTATGAAGGGCCCCCGGAGCGATTCGTGTGAAGTCGGTGACCATGACCCCGAACCGGACCTGTCCCTCGATTCGCCCCGTAAGGGCCCAGTGACTCGGATTGGACTCGATGATCACCGGTGCACCGGAATGACGATCCCGGGTTACGATGGGGTTGATTCGATACCGAATGAAGAAGTCTTCCGGGGCAGGACCGCCCAGGAGAGGGGTCGGCGATTGGCTATCCTGACCCTCGGTAGAGGTGAACTTTTCCCAGTTTTCCACGATGTCCTCAGCCATTTCGTCCAGGTGCGTCAGGACGGGGGGACTCTCGCCGTAGAACTCTTTTAGGTTCGAGAAGCGATGTTCCACGACGCTTCTGGTCACCTGCCGGTGTAGCTCATCGGCGAGGTCGGAAGCCTCTCGTTGGAGGCCGTGCATCAGACGCTGGACCTGGAAGAGGTTCTTGCTGGCGTCCCGAACCGTCTCGTCGATGGCGTTGCGAGTCTCCTCCGGTAAGGCGGAATACGCCTCTTTTTTGATCGGTTCCCCCTCATGGGCCGGTACCACTACGACCCCGTCCTGATTCCCTATCAGGGCCACATTCGGATCGTCCTCTATACCCTTCCGGAAAGCCTCCATGGCATCGTTGGCCTCCCGTCCCCGGTCCTCATAGATGGCTGCCCTGCGGTTCGTGACGTCGTCGGCCTCCAGTGCTTGGGGGATAGCCCGCTTCAGGTCCGTGATCAGTGCTTCCAACCGGGCGCGGAGTAGAACCCCGCGTCCAGCCGGCAGCTCCAGGGTTACGGGATGCCTGGGTTCTCTGAAATTGAAGCCGTAACACCAGGACGATGGTGTGGGCTCTTCTTCAGCCCGGTTCTCAAGCTCTCGCTTGATAAAAGTGCGACGGCCAGACCCGGCCCGGCCCAGGGCGAAAATGTTGTATCCCTTAGAAGCCACGGACACCCCGAAAGCCAGGGCCTTCATGGCCTCTTCCTGGCCCAAGGCACCAGAAAGCGGTTCGACATCAGCGGTGGTTTTGAATCCGAGGGATTCTGGATCGCAGCACCGATGTAGCTGGTCGGGTTTCAATTCGTTGGACATCGTCGGATAATCCTTCCCGAATGTAACCTTCGGTTCCCGTGAGATCTCGCGCGGCGTATCCGTTTTGGAATTCTAATGCTGCGAGGGTCTTTTCGCTCCCCTGAGGTTTTTGCCAATTCATCGCGAAAACCCCCATTGGAGGTGCTTAGGCGGCAGTTTCTCCCGGACTACTAGCGCCTGGTTCTGGTACCCCATACCGTGGGGGGTTCCAATCCGCGTGTAGCCGAGAGGCGAAGGGGTCCGGCCTCAACACCGAGGGAGTTCATGACACTGGTCGCACCTGTGCCCTTCTTGCTGAAGCTGGTTTACTCGGGTTTCATGGCGGTCTTGGTGCCGGTCTACTGGTACCATTATGGCCCCACGAACTTCCTGTTTTTCTGTGATGTGGCTCTCTTCATCTTTTTGGTTGGCATTTGGCGCGAGGACCGACTCCTCGTCTCCATCGCCACGGTTGGGATTCTAGGCACCCAAACCCTGTGGGTCATGGATTTCCTGGGCCAACTGGCCGGCTTGTCCATCACCGGGATGACGGCCTATATGTTCGAGGCCCAACGTCCTCTCTACCTGCGTGGCCTCTCCCTCTTCCACGGCTGGTTGCCCTTCCTGGGCCTGTTTCTCGTTTGGAGATTGGGTTACGACCGGAGGGCCTTCTGGGCCTGGACCTGCATCGCCTGGGCTCTGATCCTGGTATGCTACTTTTTCATTCCGGGACCTACGCCAGTGAGGGGAATCAAGCCGGTAAACATCAACTATGTATACGGTTTCAGCGCCGATGTGGCTCAGAGTTGGATGCCGGGGTTCGTGTGGTTGGCGTTGGAGATGATCGCTTTGCCGCTTCTTCTCTACTTCCCCGCCCATCTGTTGTTGCGTTCGTCGTGGTTCCGACGGGGGTCCAGGGGCCGCCCAATACCCATCTGAAGGGGAATTGCTTCGTTTTCGGGCGAAAGAGATCCCTCCCGGCCTCTCTGTCAGATGGGGAACCCGAGGTGCACGGCCCACTGGAGGTCTGACAAGATCCTCGGGCGATTCTTCACACTGATGGGGGGCCCGGATGGAGCTGCGGGGGCTGGCCCCTCCCAGCTAAGGCGGCCGGGCTGTCATCTTTGCGTGCGGAGCGCGCCAGGGGCCCCGTCAGCGAGACCGCCGAGTGAAGCGCGGGCGAGACACCGCAAATGTCACGGATCCAGCCGAATTAGCGAAGCGACGCTTCAGCTGAAACGTTCTCCTACCGACGCAAGCCCCGGTCGGCTCGAACCTTCTGTGCTCATCCGGTCGAACACCAAAAAGCCCCCGGAGTGAGGGAAGCCGCCCACCGCGTCCTCAGCGATCCGGGCGCGTCAACTACTAAGTCCCCAGGACGACGGATGCCGTCCTGGGGACTATAATCGGGGCGCCCGGATTCGAACCGGGGACCTTCGGCTCCCAAAGCCGACGCGCTACCGGACTGCGCCACGCCCCGCTCTTTCTTCGTCTTTGCCGTCCCCCTTCAACTGCTGGCCCGGATGGAGCTACGGACGGCTGACGCCGTCCTCGCTCGTCTCGGGGGTGAGCGCCTGGGTCTTCCCAAGTCTCCGAGCCCCTCGGCTCGAACCGGGGACCTTCGGCTCCCAAAGCCGACGCGCCGCCGGCGCTGGTAACCCAACGGCGCTTCTCGACTGCGCCACGCCCCGTCCTCAGACCGGATAAAAGATAAACCCTTGGTCAGCGTGCGGTAGGCGCTTCCCTTCCCCCGCACTCGGGGCAGCCGCACAAACCCCTCAGGGTCTCGAACGAGTAGAACCCCGTGTCGTGTCCGTCGCTCCACACGAACTGCAGGGCGTAACGGCCCACGTAGTGGATGGCCGTGGGGTAGATGCCTTCCGGCACCATGCCTGGCGTCAGGGTCCGGAGGCCCGTCATCTCATCCACGCAGCCGGCGCAAGGACAACTCAACCTCAAGAACCGAGGTTGATAAACCGAGGTGTGCCCGTCTTTCCAACGGATTTCCAAGGCAGTCCCGTCTTCAGTTGGGCCTATGCGGTCGGGGGTGAATTCGTCCCGGCTCATCCCATCCCCCTTAACGCAGCTCCCATGGCCCGAAACGCCCGCCCTCGGTGGCTCCGGGAGTTCTTTTCGTCGGCAGTCAGCTCTGCAAAACTCTTCCCCGAACTTTCGTCCAGGATGATGGGGTCGTAGCCGAACCCTCCTCCTCCCCTGGGCTCCTCCAGGACAAACCCGGGAGCTTCCCCCCGGAAAACCTCCACCTCTCCTCCATTCCAAGCCAGAGCTGCAACGCAGACATACCGAGCTCCTCGGTCCTCATGGGGTTTCCCACTCAACAAGGCCAGAAGGTGGGCGTTGTTCGCCTGATCCCTGGCCTCTCCCTCGAGGTCATCCCCAGGGGCGAACCGTTTGGTTCGCACACCCGGGGCCCCACCGAGCGCACTTACCTCGAGCCCCGAGTCGTCGGCAACCGTGGGAAGGCCCGTCTTCCCCCGGAAATACCTGGCCTTGGAGGAAGCGTTCTCCTCGAAGGTATCGAAGGGTTCCAGCGCCTCCTCCTCGGGTGAGTACCCTACCCTTGCATCGTCCAAGTCCAGCAACTCCAGCTCAGGGATGTCTTCGAGGATCTCCCTGATTTCTTTCATCTTGTGTTTGCTTCTCGTGGCCACCACCAGTCGCATCTTCAGATTTCCAATGCGGTTTTTTGAGCCCGGATCAGGGATCCGACCCCCTCCATCCCGAGATCCAACAGCTCGCTCAGTTCTTCCAGGGCGAAGGGATCGCCTTCAGCCGTTCCCTGGACCTCCACCAGCTTCGATCCTTCCGTCACCACCAGGTTCATGTCCACCTGGGCTCGTGAGTCCTCGGAATAATCCAGATCCAGAATTGCGGTCCCGCTCAGCATCCCCACGCTGACCCCCGCCACCAATTCCCGCATTGGATTCCGGACGATCTCTCCTTCCTCCATCAGCCACTCGCAAGCCCGGTACAGGGCCACGGCCGCGCCGGTGATGGAGGCCGTCCGTGTGCCTCCATCGGCCTGGAGCACGTCACAGTCCAGTACGATGGTACGGGGTCCCAGGGAGTTCAGATCGGTGACCGAGCGGAGGGACCGCCCGATGAGCCGTTGAATCTCCTGTGTCCGACCTTTCGGCCCCCTCCTCTCCCTGGAACCACGGGTGTGGGTCGCCCTGGGGAGCATGCTATACTCCCCGGTCACCCACCCCTTCCCCGATGCCACCCGCCACTCGGGGAGCTCGTCCTGGACGGAGGCGGCACAGAGCACGCGGGTGTGCCCAGTGGAAATCAGGCAAGAACCCTCGGCATAGGGCACGGTATCCAACTCGATCCGAGTCGCACGCAGTGACCCCGGGCCACGGCCGTCGTTCCTGATCATGGAGCTATCCCTTTGATTTGCCGCAGAAGGTCGGTGGTCGATCGGCCCGTGATGAATGGAATCAGGACTACCTCCTCCCCGGCGCTCTCAACTTCTTCCCTGCCGACGACCTGATCCAAGGCGTAGTCTCCTCCTTTGACGAGCACGTCGGGTTGGAGGGCGGCTATCAAGGCTTGTGGCGTGGCCTCATGAAAAAGGGTCACCACATCTACGGATTCCAAACCCGCCAGAACCAACGCCCGATCGTCCTGAGGTACAACTGGGCGGCCTGGCCCCTTCATTCGATCCACGGAGCTATCGGTGTTCACTCCTACAACCATCGTATCCCCGAGCTCCCTGGCCCGGTGCAGGTATTCCACGTGGCCACGGTGAAGGATGTCGAAGCAGCCATTCGTGAACACCAGGGATCCCTCCCGAGGTCGACCAAACCTCTCGAGAAGAGCCTCCCGGGGCAGGATCTTATCGCCAGGCCATCGATTTTTCGTCATGAATTCGCTCGGCCTTCCGTCGAAGAAGACATCGGGGTTGGAAAGCCCTACAGGAAGTAAAATAGAAGATACGCTGTAAGGAGCACCGGGACCCAGATCACAATGCTCCCGGTGGGCCAGGTCCTGGACAGGGCCCCGTGCGGTAGGTCGCCCCTTCTGAGCTCGGTGCGGAGGCGATCCATGCCCTCGGACGCCCAGCTCGCTGCAGCCTCCCTCGCAAAGCCGATGACCTTGGCGACTCCTCGAACCACCTGGACACCGAGACGCCGGTAGAACCAGTCCCAATCCAGGGAGATGGTGAGGGTCCTCCTCATCAGGGGGAGCATGACGAAGAAGGCCAGGCCGGCGAAAAGGAGGAGCTGGAACTGCGCCACCAGGTGCTCGCTGGTGTAGGGCTCGTAGGCTACCGGGAACGGGAGGATGGCAAAAAGCGCCCTCGGGAAAACACCGATGCCCAGACAGGCGGCGGCGAAAAGCCCCATGGCCCACCGCATGTTGGATGGCGGGTCTGGCGGCCTCAATCCCGAGTCCTTCTGGAAGAAGACGAACCACGGGAATTTGATTCCGGCGTGCAGGAAAACGCCGGCCGAGGCAGCGGTGAGGACGAACCACGCCACGGCCATGTGCTCGTCAGCGGCGCCCTGATTGATCATTGATTTGGAGACGAAGCCCGAGGTGAACGGAAAGGACGAGATCGCCAGGGCGCCGATACCCCCGGAGATCATGGTGACCGGCATGGTGCGGAAGAGACCTCCCAGCTCCGAGCATTTCCGTTTCCCGGTCATGTACAGGACGCTCCCTGCCGACATGAGCAGGAGCGCCTTGTAGATGATGTGGGTGAAAGCGTGGGCCGCCGCCCCGTTGAGGGCCATCTCGGTGCCGATCCCGATCCCTGCTACCATGAATCCCACCTGGTTTACGATGGAGTAGGCCAGGATCCGGCGCATGTCGTTTTCAAGGAGGGCGTAGATGATCCCGTACACCGTCATGTACAGGCCCACGAATACGAGCACCCGCGCTCCCGGGAAGCCCATGAGCAGCGTGAATACGGCCGTTTTCGTTGTGAAGGCCGACAGGAAAACCATCCCACTGGGGCTCGCCTCCGGATAAGCGTCTGCGACCCACGCCGACAGCGGTGGCGCTCCTGCGTTTACCAAAAAGCCCGCCAGGATGAAAACGTCTGGCAGATTGTCGGGCTGCATGGGAACGAAGGCAGCCGAGCCGGTGGCGGCGATGTGCGCCACCACCCCGAACATAAGAAGCACGCCGCCGAACAGGTGCACCATGAGGTACCGCATGCTCGCCCGGTAGGCGCCCGGTTGATCCGAGGCCCAGAGGACCATTGTGGAGGCCACGGCCATGATCTCCCAGAACACAAAAAGCGTGACCAGGTCGCCGGCGAAGGTGACTCCTACAGCGGCGCCCGCGTAGACGAAAGCGGCGGCCAGCTCCTTCAGGCGCGCCTGGCGAAGGGCGAAAAGGCCCCCGGCGAAGGCCATGAGGGAAAAGACGGTGGCGAACATCCGGCCCGTGCGGGTCCAGTGGACCGGGTGAAGCTCGTAGTCCAGGAAGGCCACCGACACCGTGTGCCCTTCGGGCACCAGCCAAATCGCCGTAACCGTGAGCAGGGGGACACCGAGAACCAACGCATCGCGAAGGACGCCTCGGACGTAAGGGAGGAGGAACGCCGCCAACAGGAGGATGAGGCCGGGAGGAAAGGAAACGGCCATCACTTCTCCGCCTCAGACTCGTAATAATCGTCCGGTCGCTTCAGGAAAATCCCGAGGGCTTTGGCCAGCAAGATCATCCCCAAGCAGGTGAGCAAGCCAATCCATGCGTAGAAGCCGAAGGTGGCGTCAATGCCGAAATGCCCGTGGGGGTGGACGAAAAAGTCACCTGCCACTGTGAGGGCCAAGACGACACCGAAGAGGATCCAGATGGACCGGATGGTCTTAGGGTTCACCAACCAGTGAGCCGGCTCGTCCGGAGCTTTCACCGGCGGATTGCCCGGGCCGCCCCTCGGCGTCCCCATGTCCGCTTGGGTTGTTTCGGCCATGCGCTGCTCCCGGTTCCCGGGCTTCACCGAACTCCCTCCACCAGCGCCTGGGCCAGGGCCAGAGGCACGTCGGGGAAGAAGAAAATCAGAATGGTCATTGCCGCCGTGATGGTCAACGCCACCACCACCGGCAGCGGCGCCTCACCATGCCCGTGGGAGCCGGGCAGGTCGTTTCCTCCCCCAAGGTACGGTTGGGCCGCCGGCTCTTCGTCCTGGAAGAACGCCATATACACGATGGGCCCGAAGTAGGCCGCGTTCAGGAGGGTGGAGATCACCAACACCCCCACCGCGACCATGTGCTCGGCCTGGAAGGCACCCAACAGCACGTACCACTTGCTGATGAAGCCCGCAGCCGGGGGGAGTCCGATCATGGACAAGGTCCCCACGGCGAATGCGCCCATGGTCCAGGGCATGCGTCTACCAATCCCCCTGAACTGGCGGATCTCAGTCTTGCGGGCCGTGGTGTAGACGGATCCGGCAGCGAAGAACAGGGTGATCTTTCCGAAGGCATGGGCCACGATGTGAAGGGCCGCCCCCGCCGCCGCTAGGGGGGAGTACAGCGCGGTGGCCAGCACGACGTAGCTGAGCTGGCTCACAGTGGAGTAGGCGAGGAGCCGTTTGAGGTTGCCCTGGTTCTTGAGAATCCGCAGGGCCACGATGGACGCGGCCAGTATGGTGAAACCCGACGCGTACACCAGCCATCCGGTGGCCGATTCCCGTGCCAGGAAATCCAGGCCGAAGACGTAGACCGCCACCTTCACGATACCGAATACCCCGGCCTTGACCACGGCCACGGCGTGAAGGAGGGCCGACACTGGCGTGGGCGCCACCATGGCCGCCGGCAGCCAACGGTGCACAGGCATGATTGCCGCCTTGCCCATGCCGTAGGTGTAGAGCAGGAGAAGAAGCCCTGCCGCAGCGCCCGTCACGTTGCCGTCCAGGATACCGCCCGGCCGAAAGTCCACGGTCCCGGCCACCTGGGCTGTCCAGATGATGGCGAGGAGGAGAAGCCCCACCGAGGTGGAAATGAGGAGCCCCAGGTAGAGCCGCCCCGCCTTCATGGCCTCCTGGGTGCCCTTGTGGGTCACCAGGGGGTAGGTGGAAAGGGTCAACAGCTCGTAGAAGGTGAAGAGAGTGACGAGGTTACCGGCGAAGGCGATCCCCATGGCGCTGGCGATGGCCAGGGCGAAGCATAGGTAGAAGCGGGTCTGGTGCTTCTCCTGATTTCCCCGCATGTACCCGATGGAGTACAGGGAGGTGACGATCCAAAGAGAGGAGGCCACCAGCGCAAACAGCAAGCCCAGGGGCTCCACTTCAAGGTAAATGGGGATGCCCGGGAGGGGTTCGGCCAGGGTGATCCCCGGGCGCCCTCCTGCCAGGACTTCCGGCAAAAGGCTCAGGACGAAGCAGAAGAGAACCCCTGCCGTGACCAAGGTGGCGGTTTCCCGGAGATTCGGACGGTGGGTGAGTGTTCCGATGATGAGGGCACCCACCAGTGGCACCAGGATCGCCAGGAGGGCCGTGACTCCCCCGGGAACAACCCCCAGGAAGGCTGTTTCCCCCGTCATGGGGCGACCCCCATGAGGAATTCAGCCGCCATCCGGGCAACTCCCGCCGTCAGCGAGGCGTCGACCCCGAAATAGACGCTGGCCAGGACCAGGACCCATGTAGGCAAGAGAAGGCTGAGGGGGGCTTCCCGGACCTCCAAGCTCCCTACGTACTGGCGGAAATAGGCTGCCTCCACCACCTTCCAGACGTACACTATTGCCAAGAGGGACCCCACCAGGACCGCCACCGCCACCAGCCACATCCCCTTCTCCACCGCTGCCAGTACCAGAAACCACTTGCTGATGAACCCCACGGTCAGGGGGATCCCGATAAGGGAGAGGCCCGCCGCCACGAAGGCCGCCATGGTCCAGGGCATTCTTCGTCCGAGCCCATTCATGGCCTCGATTCGCACGGACCCCACCTGGTACATGACGGCCCCCACTGCCATGAAAAGGGCACCTTTCATAAGAGCGTGATTGAAGAGGTGGATGAGCCCTGCGGTAAGCCCTGTAACGGACGCAAGGCTGATCCCCAGGATCATGTACCCGACCTGGGCAACGCTGGAGTAAGCTAGAAGCCTCTTTACGTTCTTTTGGTAGATGGCGGTGACGGATGCTGAGAGGATGGCCAGGAGAGCCAGGGGAAGGAGGACCCGGTCCAGGTTCATGGTCTGGAAAGAGAAGGCAATGCCGAAGACCGTGAAGAACACCCGCACGAGCATGTAGACTGCCACCTTCGTGGCCGTGGAGGCCAGGAAAGCGGTGACGGTGGACGGGGCGTAAGTGTACGCGTCCGGAAGCCAGGCATGAAGAGGGAAGAGCGCCAGCTTCAAGCTGATTCCTACCGCCAGGAAAGCGAACGCCACCGAGACTGTGCGGCCACCGACGGAAGGGAGCCGGACCGCCAGATCAGCCATGTTCAGGGTCCCCGTCATTATGTACAACATGCCGATGCCAATGACGATGAAGGTGGCCCCGATGCTTCCCATGATGAGGTATTTGTATGCCGCGTGAAGAGCCCTTCGGTCCGGCCCCATGGCGATAAGGGCGTAAGCGGAGATGGAGGAGATTTCCAGGAATACGAAAAGGTTGAAGACGTCTCCCGTGATGGTGATCCCCAGCAGGCCGGTCAGACACAGGAGAAGGGCGCTATAGAGAAGTGGTGCCTGTTTGACGCCGACTTCCCTCCGGACACTCATCAGGGCGTAAGGGGTCACGATGGCGCCGACGCCAGCCACGATGACCAGGACGTACGCGCTTACCATGTCGACTCGATACTCGATTCCCCACGGCGCCGCCCAACCCCCCAGGGAATAGATGATGGTTCCACCGTCGAGGACCTGACGGAGAAGGAGAATGGCAATGCCCAGAGAGGTCCACGTGGCAAATACCGCCAGGAGCCAAGCCCCCCCCCGCCTCCGCACGAGGGCTGCGATGGGTGCCACCATGAGGGGCACAATGACCTGGAGGATCGGCAAGTGGTTCAGCATCAAAACGGGATCTGGTTGTCCATCGCCGAGATCTCGTCTCCCTCAATGGTGCCGTAGGCCTCCTTGATCCGGACAACAAGTGCCAGCGCGACGGCGGTGGTGGACACGCCAACGACGATGGCCGTGAGAATCAGGACGTGAGGTAGGGGGTTCGAGTATACCACAGCTTCGGCACCCTCCACGAGGATGGGCGCCGTGCCTCCGGTGATCTTCCCCATGCTGATGTAGAAGATGAAAACCGAGGTCTGAAAGATGTTCAGACCCAGGATCTTCTTCACGAGGTTCCGCCTCGAAATGAGGATGTAGAACCCCACCATCATGAGGAAGATGAAGATCCAGTAGTTGTAAAGCCCCAGGACCCTCACAGATCTTCCCTCCCCCGGGCGGCGAAAAAGTAGAAAATGGTGACCATGACCCCAAATACCGTGATCATGACTCCCAGCTCCACCAGGAGGATTCCGTAGTGCTGGCCGTGCTTGGGATCGTGGGCCAACACGCCATAGTCCAGAAAGGCCCCCCCCATGACCATGGATGCCAGGCCGACTCCGCCGTAGAGGAGCACTCCAGCACTGGCGCAGCCGCGGACGACCCAGGTCGGTAGGACCCTGTGGGTCCTACGCAGGCCAAAGACCAGTGCGTAAAGGATGAAAGCAGCCGAGAAGATTACCCCAGCCTGAAATCCTCCGCCGGGACCATAATCCCCATGAAACTGCACGTACAAGGCGTAAAGAAGGATGGTGGGAACAATGATCTTGGTCGCCACTCGGAGGATGATCTGGTCGCTCACGGCGTCCCTCCCTCATCCTCTTCTCCAGGCTGGGAGGGCGGGGCCCGCATGCGCCCGTCCTGACCCAGCCAGAAGGTGGGGGCGAAGCCCCGGAAGAGATCCGGGACGCTCTCTTCCCCCCAGCGCTCCTCGCCGAAGCGGTCTTTACGCCTCATGGCCGAAAGGAGAATCATCACCCCTACGGCTGCCGTGAACACCACCGTCGTTTCGCCGAAGGTGTCGAAACCCCGGTAGGAGGCCAGGACCGAGGTCACGACGTTCGGCACCCCGATCTCATGTTCAGACTCTTCCAGGTATCGAGGGGCCACGTGGTGGTGGATGGGGTTGGCAGGATCACCATAAGCCGGCATGTCCCCCGTCCCCCAGATGAGAATGGCCCCAGTCACCAGGACCACCACCAAGGGGAAAACCGGGCGCCGCACGGGTACCTTTGCCGAGATGTCGGTGATCCGAAGCTGGGGGGTCTTCACCCTGGAGCCCACAAAAGCCAGGGTCGCCAACATCAAGACCGTCGAGATCCCGGCACCTACCGCTGCTTCCGTGAACGCTACGTCTACCGCGTCCATTACGGTAAAAAGGCCGGCCGTCAGAAGGCTGTAGATCCCGGCCAGCATGACCGCTGCGAAGAGGTTTGTCGTCCTTACCACGGCGATGGCGGTGGTGGCCAGAAATGCCAGAAGAGCGAAATCGACCAGCACCCCCATCCTACTCTTCCCCTTCCCCAGGCACCGGCCTGGGCGAAAAACCGGGAATCCGGGCCGACGGCGGAAGGTCCAGGTCTTCGGCCCAGAAGGGCTCCTCTCCCCCGGCCAGCGCCGCCCTGGCCAGCGCGTAAGTAGAGACCGGGCTGGAAAACCAGAGGAATCCGAGGATGAAAAGCAGTTTCAGGGTGACCAGGGACAACCCGCCCTGAAACATCAAACCCACCAACACCAACCCGGCCCCTCCCGTATCGGTGACCCCAGAGCAATGGAGTCGGGTGAAAAGGTCGGGCATGCGGATCACGCCGATACCACCGGATATCACGAAGAAGGATCCGGTCAGGAGGAACCCCCAACTGAGGACGTCTGCGACCGTGCTCATGGCCCCGCCTCCCCCTGGTCCAATCGGCGACTCAGGTCCCCGTACTCGAAGAATTTCAGGACCGCAAGGGTCCCAATGAAGTTGATGAGAGCATAAAGAAGTGCCAGGTCCAGGAAGTCCGGTCTACCGGTAAGAAACCCAAGGAGCGCGATGATCAGCACCGTTTTTGTCCCGAACATGTTTACGGCCAGTACCCGGTCGTAGACCGTGGGCCCCAGAAGAGCCCGGGTAAGAGCCAAAGCCATGGTCACCAGGACGGCCACGGAGGCGACACCAAACATCACGGCTTACGGCTCCAGGGACCTTCCAAATTGCAAATCTGGTCGGCCATTTCGTCCTCCTCGCGGCCGTCCACGTCGTGCCAGGTCAGGGCATGAATTCGAAGTATGTCTCCTTCCGTTCCGGTCGTGATGGTGCCAGGGGTAAGGGTGATGGAGTTGGCGTAGATCATTCGGGCCAGATCAGACTTCATACAGGCCTGGAAGGGGACCATGATGGGGCTGATGGGGAGCGAAGGGGAAAGTATGATCCGAACCACATTCACATTGGCTTTGAGAATCTCCCTGATCAGCCAGACCCAATAACCCACCAGCCTCCATGTCAGGATCAGGGGGTATGCGTAGCGGTCCTCCCGGTCCATTCTCCACGTCAGATACGTCACCAGAAGACTGGAGAAAGCTCCGAAAGTCAGGGTCAGTGGTTCGTAGTGGCCCGAAAGAAGGAGCCACAATCCGAACATCGTCAGGCTCAACAGGACGTATCGAGTCGGCCGCATTCGTTCCTAACCGCGTGTTTTGAACTGGGTTTTGTGACGTTGGACAGCGGAAAATTTACCAGTTCGACTGGGCGCCGTCTATGATTCGCTGGACGAGCAGCTCGATGGCCAGGGCCCTCCCGGTGTCCTCGGTTTCACTCTCTTCCAGGAACTCCCCCCGGACGGACACGGCCGCACTCTCCCAGAGGACCACATTGTCCACCTGGTTGATGATCTGGACTTCCACGGTGAGACTCACCTGGCGTTGGAGAACCTGTGGGACATCCCCTGCCGCGCCCGCTCGGTAGCTCGGCGTGGTTACGTCGTAGCGCGTGATTGTCCCTCGAATCACGGCGTCGGCCACATCCTCGCCGGCCGGTTGGAGCCCTTGGGATCGCGGGAACTCCCTCAGAAGGAGGTTGAAGACCTCGTCGGTGATCTCCGGTCGGGTGGTATCGTTCTCGAAGGGAACGATGGCAACGGTTTTCACATAGTCGGGGAAACCGGCTCCAGCCTGGAATCCATAGGAACAAGCCGAGAGAGAGAGGGTCAGCATCAGAGTCGAAAACCCCACGACCCCTGCTGGGGCCCGACGGGCCGGATTCCTCACGGCCCCGGTTGGGCGGGAGAATTGCCGGTGCTTGGCACTACCAGCCGGGATACCAGATGTCCGGAGGAAAGGACTCAACGGATTCTTCCGATTTGAGGGTGAAGGTCAACTCCACAAATAGGGCTCGGTTTCTGTATACCGTTTCCACCACCTTCTGGGATGATTCGTCCAACTCCAGGTCGACCTCTTCGATCAAGTGCCCGTCTTCATGAATCTCGGCCCGCAACAAAAGTCCGTTCGCGAGGCGGAACCGAAGGTCTTCTCCCGTTGCACCGTCGTACCGAAGCGCAACCGTTCCATCTCCCTCGTCCCTACCCCCCTGAAGCTGCAGCCCCGCATCGGGCCGGAAAACCCCTAGCGCTGCCCATAATAGAGCCGGGGGAGGTGCGAGGTCCAAGGGAACCCCCGGAGGAATTCTCAGGTCGCTTTCCACCAGCGCAGCGCGGAAAAGGCCCTCCCCGCCGTTCGAAAACAGATCAATTCGGACTCTGTAGGGAGGTTCCACCCTGGCAACCCCACGGCCCGCGAACCGCAAGTCCGCTTCTTTGAGTCTGAAATCAAAGGTAATCTGAACCGGGCTTTCCGGCATCGTGGCCTCGAGGGCCCTCTGGGCCACTGAATCCAGCTCTACTCCCGTTGGCACCGGTCCCGGGGGTTCGGCAGTGGCGCCGCATCCCCCTAACACGAAGATGAGAGCGAATCCACCCGGCCAATGTACTGCGCCTTTTGGGTCCAAATCGGCCAAACCTGCGTTGAAAAGGCAGTGGTTGAGGGCTTCCCGATTATCGGCAAGCTGGGGCCTGGATCCGGGCAAGACAATCCCACCCTTCGGTTCGGCCTGAACCGCCGCGACCTTGTGACCCCCCGCTTTAGGCTTCTACCTTCAATGGGTTATGCAGGATCCACCGATCTTCCTGGCCAGTGACGTCCACTTGGGCGTGGCTTCCCCCGAAACCGAACGGGCCTTCCTCGCCTGGCTCGAGTATTCCGGGGGCGAGGCTTCCCGTATAATCATCAACGGAGACCTTTTCGACTTTTGGTTCGAGTATAAGAGCGTCATCCCCCGGGGTTATACCAGGGTCCTCGGTGCCCTCTCCTCGCTCGTGGATTCTGGCGTTCCCGTGTTGCTGATGGGCGGAAACCACGATTGGTGGGGCGGGGAGTTCCTGAGAAGCGAGATCGGGCTGGAGTTCCTGCAGGAGCAGACGGTCCTGGACCTCCAGGGCCGCACCACGCTTTTGGCCCATGGGGATGGGTTGGGTTCTGGAGACTTTGGCTACCGGGTGCTCCGTGTGGTGCTGAGGAGTTCCCTGACCCGTTTCCTTTTCCGGTGGCTTCACCCCGACCTGGGTGCGTGGGTGGCCCGGACCGTATCAAAAACAGGCACCCACCAGGAAGGGCCCACCGAGGAGCAGAAGGCACGGTCGGTGTTTTTGGAGCGGTGGGCTGAGGACCGGCTCAAAGCCTCCCCGGAGCTCGACCTGGTGGTTCTCGGCCACACCCACGTCCCAGTCCTGAGGGAAGTAATGCAAGGCAGGTACTATCTCAACACCGGGGATTGGTTGGCGAACCAGAGTTACGCCGTTCTTTCTGAGGGCGAGCCTCCACACCTGTTGGATTGGAGAACCGGGAAGGCTTCAGAAGCCAACAGGTAGGGAGAGGCCGATCTGAACTCCCCCAGCGGGTGTGGGTTCGATGACCACGGCCGTCGGGAAGTCGGCCAGGTGGGCCGACACGTAGCCGTCGACACCACCGATGAGCATGAGGAATAGCCCCAGGGCGATCCAGTCCTCCCTCTGCCCAGCCCTGGTTTCCTCCAACGCTCGCAGGTCTTCGATCTCGGGGTCCTCTGTCAGGGCCGCTTCGATCTCGTCTGGATCCGTGATGCCCCCAGCCGCCAACCGAGCCGTTACCACGGTCTCCCTTAGGAGGAGCTTCTTCCGGGTCCTGTTGATCCGCGTGTGGGTTTTGAAGACCATCACCGCGCTGGTAGCCTCGGCGGTGAAATAAAAGGCTCCTCGGACATGTGCACCCACCTTCGCATGGCCCCAGCCGGGGATAAGGGAGGAACGAATGAATGCGCCCCGGGGAGAGATTCCTCCTGGTGTAGCCTCTTCCGTGGGGGCCTCCTCCTGACCGGTGAGGGGGGCGGCCACGGAATCCGGTACTTGGGCCCGGATGGGGTCCGGGAGGCTTGCTGACGCCACCAAGATTCCTGCAATGATGGGGGGTGCCAGTAGCCGGCGCTTCCTCATGCGGCCCCCATTGGAACGAGGACGGGGAGAGTTCCCGGGCAGACCTCGAGCTCCAGGCACGTCACGGGTTCTGGAAAACATTCCCCGTCCATCTCAAAGAAAAAGGGCTCCCCACCGGACCGTCGAATCTCGGCACCAATGATCGTCTCCTGGATGAGTTCCGGGACGCTGCCATGCGTGCCACGGATGACCTTCGGGATGTAACGGGCGAGCTTGAGTATGCCAAGAGGCCTCACGAAAAAGAGATCCAAAAGCCCGTCATACGGGGAGGCGTTAGGATTCAGCAGGAAACCGCCCCCAACCGATGGTCCTACCGTCACGGCGGTAAGAATGGTCCGGTCCTCGATCACCTCCTCCCCTCTGGACTCCTGACCGGTCCGAAAGGAGACTCGGAACGAAGCCGGGCGGAAGGTTACAAGGGCGGACGTCAGAGCTGCCAGGTATTGAGGAAGTCCCCTCAATCCAGAGAACCGGTCACGTCTCCTCAGGACCTCTACGTCGATCCCCACTCCCAGGAGGTTCACAAAAAAGGCCTCGGCCTCGCCAAACCGTACGCGCCCCACGTCAAAAGTTCTGACTGCCCCGTTCTCGAGGACGTCGAGAGCTTCCAAGGGATCGTTGGGCCCACCAAGCATCCTGAAGAAGTCGTTTCCCGTACCCACCGGTACAACCGCAAGCGCCGGAACCGGCTGATTCGCGGTGAGGAGTCCATTCGCCACTTCATGGATGGTCCCGTCCCCCCCGACAGCGAGGATTCTGCCTGCCCGTGCCTGGATCGCTGCCTCGGTGAGGGCCAGGGCGTGGCCCGGTCCATCGGTCGTTCTCAGCTCGAAGGGAAACCCCCGTCTGGCCAACTCTCTCTCGATAACGGATTGGACCCCCGCTCCGGCGCCCCCGCTGGCCGCCGGGTTGAGTATGACCATGGTGTGCTCGGGCCGATGGTTCACCTGGGGCTTTTCGCTCCTGGGCACTCGTGCGGATCGAGGTGATCAGAGATGGGCCCGGCAGGGTCGATAAACGCCGCCGGGCCCTCCGGAACTGGCGGGGGCGTGTGGGAATCGAACCCACCCACCCGGGTTCTAGCCGGGCAAGCTGGTTTTGAAGACCAGTCGAGACACCAGTCCCGATCCACCCCCGGAAGAATGGACGCTACCAGCAGAAAAGTGCTGGGTCAATTCCCCCCCCTTCCGAAGCCGGAGAAGAAAAAAGGGCCTCCCGGCGATACCGAGAGGCCCTCTCATCAAAACGACTTTAGTTATTCGCCGACCTTCTGGACGTTCTCCGCAGCCGGGCCCTTTTGTCCCTCCACCAGGTCGAACTCGACATTCTCCCCTTCCGTGAGGGTACGGAAGCCTGTGCCAGTGATTGCCGAATAATGCACGAAACAATCCTTGTCACTGCCTTCCGGGGTGATGAAACCAAAGCCTTTCGAGTCGTTGAACCATTTTACGGTTCCGGTCGTACGCATCCCGCGCTCCTTCGACAGAATTCCCACACAAGGCCCACGGGCCCGACTCCTCTGCCTGCCTGCAACGACAGACTCTGAACCGGGTCCCGAGTTCCACGGCAGGATATCGGGTAACACACTTAACCCGGTTTGGAAAGGGGTTTTGTTTAACGCCGGTGCTCATCGCGAATTCGGGTATGCAACGAACGAACAGCGTCCAGGCCCGACAGCGAGCCTGGACGCCTCATAGTGGAGGGGTTTGGGTCTTGCCTCTAGTGTCCCGACTCGACGGAAATCGGGTCGAGTCCCAAGGTCTGGAGCATCCGGTTCAGGCCACCCAGGTCTTCCTGAAGAAGCCCGTGCAGGGTGGTCAACTCTTCCTGAAGGAGGTTATCCAGGTACTCAAACACCGCGTAGGATTGTGCTGTGGGTCGGTTCTCCGAACCTTCTACAACCCCCAGAAGCGCGGCCAGCTTGTTGTTCAGTTTGATGGGGTAATTCAGGGGGTCCTGGTTACTCTGGTTCTTCACCTGGTAGATCTCCCCTTCCACCGCGCTCAATGCAGCTCGGAAGGCCTCCCCCGATCGTTCCAGCCCCTCATCGTCGGTTGTCTCCAGGCGGTCGGCCAGTTGGGCCTTCACTTCTCTGATGAGGATAACGGCCTCGTTCGCGTCGCTTACCCGGTCGCGGACCTGGACGGCCAAATCGAAGCGGGCCTGGAGGTCAGCTTGGGTCACCCCCGCTACCCTGGGGTCGAGCTTGAGGTTGAAGGAGCTGGTGCCGATTTCCGTGCCATCCACGGTCAGGCGGACTTTGTATTCGCCCGGTACCAGGGCCGGCCCTGCGTTGCCGGCTGCCCAAAAGATACGCCCCTCGAAATCCGTGTATCCGTCCAAGCGCATGTTCCATCGGAATCGGTTCATGCCGTCTCTGGTGCTGGGCGATGGGCGTTGGGATATCCGAGCGAAGGGTGAAGTCTCCTCAACTTCTTCCTCCTCCCCCTCTTCTTCTTCGCCGGATTGGGCTGAGAAGGTTTGGACCACCTCCATGGAAGAATCCAGAAACGTGATCTCCACTTCCTCGGCATCCTCGCCCAGGTAGTAGGTGACCTCGGCCAGGGGGTCCAAGCCCCGGCGGACGTCCGTGGGTTGGAAGAGGAAGGCTTTCGCGTTCAGGACCTCCGACGTGATCTGACGAAGGGGATCGATCCCATTGAGGACCCAGAAGGACCGGCCGTGGGTCCCGATGACCAGGTCGTCCTCCTTCACGACTATGTCGGCCACCTGGACCGTCGGGAGGTTCAGGGTGAGAGGTTGCCAGCGAGAGCCGTCGTCCCAGGAGATATACACCGTCCGTTCGGAAGCGGCGTAGAGGAGTCCGGGTCTTGTGGGGTCCTCTCTGACGGCCCGGACGAAGTCGTCCTCAGGGATCCCCTCCACGATCTTCGTCCAGGTTGTCCCGTAGTCCTCGGTTTTCCAGACATAGGGGCTCCGGTCGTTTTCGACGAGGTACCGAATCCCGGCCACATATGCCTTTCCTGGGGTGTTAGGGGAGGCCTCTACCGTGTTGATGCGGACGAAGTCCGGGGCGTCGGGTGGGGTGACGTTCTCCCAATCACCACCGCTATTCCGGGTCACATGGACATAGCCGTCGTCCGACCCTGCCCAGATCACCTCTGGGTCGTGATAGGAGGGTGCAATGGCAAATACGGTGGCGTAGGTTTCCACCCCCGTCTGGTCCTTGGTGATTGGACCGCCCGATGGACCGATGGTGGTGGGGTCGGCACGGGTCAGATCCGGGCTTATGGCTTCCCAGCTTTCCCCTTCCGTCGTGCTCTTCCATACCTTCTGGGTTCCCGTATACAGAACATTGGCGTCATGGTTGGAGAACACG
>JBDHGR010000010.1:0-23116 GCA_039589815.1 Gemmatimonadota bacterium
CTGACCTGGTTCCCCTGGCGCCGAACGCTCCCCTCCAGAATGGAGCCGGCGTCCAACTCCTGCCCGATCTCCAGCGCGGACTTCTGGGTCCCCTCATACTGCAGCACCGTTGTCCGGGAGATGACCTCCAGGCCATCGATCTTTGCCAGGTGGTTCAGAATGTCTTCATGAATCCCGTTGGCGAAAAAGCCTCCAGCATCCGAACCGTCCAGGGCATCAAAGGGAAGCACGGCGATTCGCTGGGGACTCATGACCAACTCACCGCCACCGATCAATCCCGATGGAAGGCCGGATTCCCCCTGGGACCATTGGAAGGTGAAGAACGCACCCATGGCCACCAGCGCTCCGCTAGCCAAAAGGAGAACCGCTGAAACGAAGGGCGGGCCAGACTCGCGGTGTGGTTGCCCGTCTTCACCTTCCTCCTCCAGGGACTTCGTGCGCACCACCCCCCTTGGGGTGACATCATAAACCCAAGCGAGGATGAGCGTGACAGGGAACCCTAGTAGGGCCAAGCCGATGACCCAGCGGATGGTCCATTCGGGCCAACCCAGGGCCGGGATGACGATGTCCGAAGCCTCCAAAACGGCAAAAGCCACAGCGGCATAAACCACAGCCACTCTGGCCACGTGCCGACGGCCTGCTTCCTGGAGGAGCTTCCGGAGGTTCGACAACGGCTTCCCTGTGTTGAAGATGATGATGACACACGACCCTACGGAAGCTACACCAGCCTGCTTCCACTCGACAGGAAATAGGACCTTCGTCAGACTCCGTGGCTTGGAAACTGCCACCCGGCTTCAGTCCCTTCCCGCCTCCGCCTTTCCACTTTCAAACCGCTGCCGGAAGGGGAAGGACCCTTCTGGTCACCGGAATGCTCTCGACCTTTCTCGCGGCGGGTGGGGTGACGAGAGCGGATCCCATTTTGGCTCTCAGGACTGAGTAGGCTACCACTCTCGGCTCCATCGGGACATCTTTCAGTCCGTTTTTCCCCCAAGGACTTGGCTACAGGCGGAACCCATGGAATGGATCTCCACCCCCGAGGCGTGGATCGCCCTGGCGACTCTCACGATCCTCGAGATCGTTCTCGGAATCGACAATGTGGTTTTTATCGCCATCGTGGCGGGGCGCCTTCCGGAGGAGGAGCAGGGGAAGGCGTGGAAGGTCGGGTTGGGATTGGCCATGGTCAGCCGCCTCGCTCTCCTGTTCTCCATCGTGTGGATCATGCGGTTGACCGAGCCCTGGTTCACTGTCCTCGGGCAGGAGTTCTCCGGAAGGGACCTTATCCTGATCACCGGGGGACTCTTCCTTCTGGGCAAATCCACCAGAGAGCTGCATCACAACCTGGAGGGTGACAGGCGAAGTACGGATTCCGAAGGCCGGAGTTGGTCGAGCACATTCTGGGGTGTCCTGCTCCAGATCGTGGCCTTGGACGTCATATTCTCCTTGGATTCGGTCATAACCGCAGTGGGGATTGCCGATCAGGTGGCCGTCATGGCCATCGCCATCGTCATTGCCGTTGGTGTGATGATGGTCTCGGCCGAGGGGATCAACAGGTTCATTAGCCGGCACCCCACGGTGAAGATGCTGGCCTTGAGCTTTTTATTGTTGATCGGCATGGCGCTGGTGGCTGAGGGCCTCGGACAGCACATACCCAAGGGCTACCTCTACTTCGCCATGGGGTTCTCAATTTTCGTGGAGATGATGAACCTGAGGGTGGGCAAAAAACCTGTGGATCCCGTAGAGCTACGAGGATCTCTACCGAAGGCAAAATGATGGTTCGGAGTTCTCTGACCCAGGGATACCCAGGGTCTCAGGAAGGGGCAACAGGTAGGACCGATCCGGGCATGGCTCCGTCGGCAGGCCTGAGTTCCTCGGCCATGGCCCGAAGCAAGTTTGCGAGCCGGGCGTTCCCCTCCCTTTCGGCCCTTTCGGCCGCGCGGAGAAGATGTTGAACCCGACTCTCGATGCTCATCCTGGTGTTCTCTGAAGAGCGCCCCTTTTGTGTCTGCTTACATTAATCCATACGAACCACCCCCGGTTCCCGTTTCATTTTGCTTGCCATGGGAGCGGGAGGCGGTGAATCATGTGGGGGTTCCTCCCCAAAAGAGGCTCTGACTTCCTTTCGGATGGGAAGGAGACCCAGGTTTGGCGATGAGAAACTCGAACAGGAGCCCGGCTCAAGTCCAGGTGCGCAACCCCGTGGTGGGCCTGTGGCGGATCGCGGCTTATTACGTGGTCCTCTTTTTTGTAGGCTGGGTCCTATCCCGGTTCCCTCTTTTCAATAACGTGGTTTTTGGTACGCTAAGGGGTCTGGAAACCTTCGCCGCGCCCCTCGACAACCCCTTCGCGCCAGATGCCCTTACCAGCACTCCGGGCGCTGAGATTGGGGTGACGGGGGGCTACGAGTTCGCCGTAGCCGCGGTGATATCCCTCGTCGGGACTTTGGCTCTCATGATCCCGGTGGCTTGGGTCTACCTCCTCACCAAGCAACGAAGGGGCTACGACGAGTCCGTGGTCCAGTCCATGCTCATCCTTCCCATAGCAGTAGCGGGCATGGTCTTCATCGTTAAGTACCACGTTGCCCTGGCCTTCGCCCTCGCCGGTATCGTCGCCTCGGTCCGGTTCCGGACAACCCTGCAGGACACGAAAGACGCGGTGTACGTCTTCCTTGCCATCGGTGTGGGATTGGCCTCAGGCGCGTTCTTCCTATCGGTGGCGGGCCTCCTCTCTATCGTATTCAATGCCGTTATCCTCTACCTCTTCTGGTCCAACTTCGGAAACATCTACGCGGATCAACGGAGTCGTACAGGAGCTCTCGGCCTGGCCGACGTGTTGGCAGGGCCAGGCTCGGCATCGACAGCTGTGTCAATGGGGGATCCTCAGCTCCTGGAAGCCATGACTCAGGAGGAGATAAGGGACGTGGCGACACGGGTAGCCCGCATGGACCGTTACTTGCGGGCCGAACAAGGCAGAAAGAAAAAGGAGAGGTTGAATGGCCTTCTCATTCTTCACGCGGAGCAGTTAGTGGGGGCCCAGACACTGGTGGAGGAGATCCTCGAACAGATGGCTGTCCGCTGGGTATTGGCCGAGATCCTCCCAGGGGCTGGAACCGCGTCCGTCCTGGAATACCTGGTAAGACTCAGGGCGGGGGAATCGGAAACCCGGCTCCTCGAACTGCTCAAGAGCGCTCCGGGGCGGCAGGTCCAGGCGGCGGAGTTTCGGTCACTCGAGGGGATGGCAACCGAGAGATGAGCCGGCTCCCTCCACTCACACTCCGGTTTGGAGTTGCCACAGGTCTCCCAAGGAGTTCCAGGGCGGCAGTCTTCGGATTCCTCTCCCTGCTAGCCACCACCAGTACCGCTTTGGCCCAATCAGGCACGTCCCTGCTGGACAGTTATGATTTCTCACCGGATGCCGGCATCGAGGAGAAACTCCCAAATGTCCTGGCGGAAGTTTCGGGCTTGGCCACGACCCCGGATGGGCGGTTGTTCGCCCATAACGACGAAAGAGCAACGATCTTCGAGGTCGATCCGGCGAGTGGGGAACTGATCAAAGCATTCTCGGTTGGACTTACCGGTATCCCTGGGGACTTCGAGGGGATCGCCATTTCCGGTGAACGGTTTTTTCTCAGCACCTCCGATGGACAGATTCTGGAGTTTCGTGAGGGTACGGCGGGATCCACGGTCCGTTATCGGGCCTACGATCTCGGCCTCGGGAATCTCTGCGAGATGGAGGGCTTGGCGGTGGATGAGGTGGGGGACGCTCTCCTCCTGCCGTGCAAAACTCCGAGAAGAAAGGATCTCAAAGATCACCTGGTGGTTCTCTCTGTCTCCCTGACTTCGATGAAGCTCGACCCACGGCCCCTGATCGCAATCCCACTGGAAGATCTGGACGTTAGAGGACTCGGGGACAAATTCCACCCGTCGTCCATCGAGGTGCATCCCCAGAGCCGCTCTCTCATCCTTGTGGCGGCCAGGGAGGAGGCCTTGGTTGAATTGAGCTTCTCCGGGGAGATCCTCGGCCTCAGGGAGCTCAAGCGAAAGAAGCACCCTCAACCGGAGGGCCTGGCGTTCCTCCCTGACGGTAGCCTGATCCTTGCTGACGAGGGTCAGGGAAAAAAAGGGACGCTGACCCGGTATGCCCGGATTAACGGTGGGGGTGGAGGAATCCCATGATCCGGGAAACCGAACTAAACCTCTTCGTCCCCTCGCCCGAACTGTTGGTACGACTCGCCTCGGGAGATCGGCCTTTGGGGATTCGAGCCGGGCCTCCTCGCATTAAGTCAATCCGCGAGACGTATTTCGACACGGGGGACCAAACCCTGCGCCGTCGAGGCATGACCTGTAAGCTGAGGCAGGTAGAGGGAGAAGAGCCGTCTGTTGTCGTGACGGTCGGAGAGGGGCCCGACTCGGAGGGAATCACCTCCCGATCCCGACTGACCGCGGCGGCGATCGGTGCAGGTGTCTTCGAAACCCTGAGAGGTGATTCTGAACTGGCCAACCAGGTCCAGAAGTTTGTCGATCCAGGCAAACTCCGACCTCAGATCGCCCTGGATATCCAACGGCTGGGTCGGGTTTTCCGCGGGGGACTCCTGTTGAAGCCGGTACTGCTCCTGTTCTTTGATCGGGTGACGGTGGAGGTGGGAGGAGCATCGTCGGTGCTCCACGAGCTGTCGGTGAGGAGGAGAAGAGAGGGCGGACCTCTGATTCGGGACATCGCCCGCCACCTCAGGGACGACCACCACCTTTTCCCCGACGGGCTGAGCACCCTCCAACGAGCTTACAGAGTCCTGACGGTTGAGGGAAAAGCAATCGATCAGTGGGTGTCCCCATACGGCTTGAGTATGGCCCTTGCCGTCTTTCAGAACGGGAACATGGGCCTGATCAAGAAGGGGGACCAACACCTTATTCCCACCTTCCGAGGATCGGGAGAGGACGCGGCACGTGCTCTTTCAGCCGATCTCATGGGCGACGCGGACCTGCCCCTCCGGCGCCTGGGTACAACCGAGCCCAGAGAAGGCCGGGCCGTAGCGGAGCTCTGGACCATTCCCGACCCGGTCCTCCCGCCGGAGACTCCCGGCAAACGGTCCCAACTCGGTTGGTTTTCTTGGAACGAGGTCCTGGAAAGGGTAGGCCAACCCAACCTCAGGGACCCTACCCTGATTTCAACCCTTCTCCTCCTGACGCGAAGAAAGCTCCTGGGTCAGTTACCCTGGCTTTCCAGTCCCACAGAGACCATTGCAGAGGCCTCCTCCCCGACCACACCCCTCCCGGGACCTCCCGAACCCTCGGACCTACCCCCCGAACTACGGCGGGTGGAGGAGCTCGTTCCGATCCTAAGGGCTGTCGAGGAAACCGGGCGGAGCCTGGAGTCCCGACTCGATTCGGTCTGCCAGCTCTCCAGAAAGCTGAATCACATCTTCTTCCAAGACGTCACGCGAACGAAAGGGAAGATTCTCTCCGGGGCGGCGGGGGAGGGTGAGGAAGCCCCGACTCAGCTCGTGGACCTCATATCGATACGTGTCCGTGGGATCGTGGACCGACTCTACCGTTGTCTGGAGGCTGGCATTCTGGAACAGCTGGAAGAACTCGGCATCCACCTTCGAACATGGGCCGGGGTGATGCACGCCGATAGGATGGCCCTTCTGGATGAGTTCTCCAGCCAACTCGCCTCGACGATGAAAGTCGCCCCCGAATGGGGTCCGTCTCTCGCACCTGATATGCCTCCCGCCGGTTCCGCCATCGGACTCATGGCCAAGAGCCCAGGCCATGACGGAACTCGCTTTTTCCACGTGGTCCTCAAGAGGGACACCCCTTCATTCCTTGTCGTCCCGGGGAGTACCACAGTCCTCCCCCTCGAGGAGGTGATCCGTGGGTACTTCTTGAATCAACTTCCGGAACTGGAACAGGCAGAAACCTTCATGTTCCAGTTCACGACTGGCGCGGCCAGGGTTCGGGTGCCTGCACCCCAGCCCGACCTTTCCCCCGTGACGGAGCCTGAAGAGGAGGCCGGAGAAACCTCGACACTCCAAGCTCATTCTGAACCACCCCCGGTTGACCCCACACCCGCCACTCCATTCTTGGAGACCCGGCAAAGTGTCGTGGTAAGGGTCTTGGTCCACCAAAGGATGCCGGAGAGTTACCAGGCTAGGCTGATCCGAGCGCTGGAGCGGCAGGTCACACGGAAAAATCCTCTGATTGGGTGGTCGGACCTCTATCCCGTCACGGGACCTCTGGATCTGTCCGGACTGGCGGACCTGCTCAGGATCGGAGGGGAGTGAAAGGGAGAGGGCTACTCCCTCAGGTTCCTAGGTCCGGTGGGATTCGTCGACAGCCAGGAGTGCCACGGTGAGGTTGTCCGGCGCCCCCCGCCGGTTTCCTTCCTCCACCATGGCATCCACCAAGGCTTCCAGAGGTTCGGACAGGGCTCGGCGAATCCAAACCTCCAGCTCCGGGTCCTCCATCACCTTCACGAGCCCGTCGGAACAGAGGAGAAAGCAATGTCCTGCCTGGACAACGCCCTCAAGGAGGTCCACGTCTACCAAGTCTTCCGTTCCGAGGACACGGGTGAGAATATGGCCTAGAGGATGTTCCCTCTCGGCGCTGGCAGGGATCTTCCCGGCCTCTACCATGTCCCGAACCATAGTGTGATCCCTTGAGATCTGTGAGAAGCCTTCAGACGAGGAAAGGAGGTAGGCTCGGGAATCCCCCACATGGCCAAGGACATACGTTCCCGTCTCCAGCGAGACCTTCAAAGCGGTGACGGTCGTCCCCATCCCAAAGAGGGCAGGTTGGGCATCGGCCGTTTCCCGTACCTTATCGTTGGCCCTCCTGAGAGCCTTCTCCATCCCCTCCCCGGCTTGAAGCCCACGAGCCACCTCCTGGACGGCGAGTGAACTGGCTAGATCCCCCGCCGGGGCCCCTCCCATCCCGTCTGCGACTACCACGACCCCCCGGGAGGGTTCGACGGCCAGAGTGTCCTCATTACGCCCCCTGACTTGGCCCACATCGGACCGCCCGAAGACTCTGATCTTTAAGGACAACGTGCTTATCCTCCTTGGGTTTCGGTCCCCATGGAACCCGCCCGTCGACAGGCGAGGCGGGGTCCTCAACAGATTGCCCCAACACACTAACACAAGGGGCCTCTTGCCGTCAGGGCTCGGTCTCTGAAAGGGAAAAAACACTTGACACCTTGGGTTGAGCATTGAAAATTAGACCAAGTGGTCGAACCTATTAGTCTAACCAGTGGATCAACGAACGTAAGCCTCTTTGATCATGGCCAGAAACCGCTTTGACAACCTCGAACCGGAAAAGCAGGAAGCCATCCTTCAGGCAGCCGGGGAGGAGTTCGCCGAGAGGGGGTTCGAGGCTGCATCCATCAACCGGATCATCCAACGATCCGGGATGAGCAAGGGATCGGTTTACTACTACTTCGAAGACAAGGCCGACCTTTTTGCCACCACCCTGGAGCGGTCCATTCAGAGAATCAGGGAAGAGATCGGATGGTTCTCCCTCGAGGTCCTGGGGCCTGACGAGTTCTGGGACGCATTGATGGAGTTGACCCATCGTACGGTGGCCTGGGCCCGAAGAAACGACTGGTGGATCAAGCTGGGCAAGGCTTTTCAGCGCCTCCAGCAGGAAGCCGGCGCAAGCGCCGCGAGTGAAAGGCTTACGGAGGTCGGTAAGGGGTGGTGGAGGGCCATCATCGAAAGAGGACAGGTTCTCGGAGTCATCAGGACCGATCTTCCCCTTGATCTTCTGGTGGAGATCGTCATGGGTGCGGACCAAGGTGGAGACCGGTGGATGATGGAGCACTGGGACGAATATTCCGAAGAAGAGATACGGAACATCGTGGACGCCAGGGTAGATCTTCTCCGAGACATGTTGGACAAGGAGAATGAAGGATGGGAAGGATGAAGACAGCAGAGTACCCGACCGTTGCCGGGCTATTCCTGATTGTGGGTGGGTTCCTCCCACCTGCAGTGCACGGACAGGTCCCGGTCCCGGATGTGAACCAGGTCATGGACTACATCGATGACCTGTACCGCTCTCAGTCCGCCTATTCGTTGATGCGGATGACGGTGGTCCGGGAGCGTGGGACCCGTGAGCTGGAGATGGAATCCTGGTCAAAAGGAGATGATGAAGCCCTCATCGTGATCCGGTCGCCTGCCCGGGAGGCAGGGGCTGCCACGCTCCGGACAGAAGAGGGTCTCTGGAATTATGCGCCCCGGGCCGATCGACTTATTCGCATTCCTTCCGGACTCCTGTCCGAGAGTTGGATGGGGAGTCACTTCACCAACGACGACCTCATGAGGGAAACCAGCTACCTGGACGACTACGACGCCGTGATAGGCACCGAGGTGCGGGACGGCGTGACTTACCTAAAAGCCACGCTCAAGCCCAAACCCGACGCCCCGGTGGTCTACTCGGAGTTGGTGTTCCTCATCACCACCGAAGATTGGATTCCTGTGCGGTCCGAGTACTTCGACGAGGGGGAGTTGGTAAGGGCCTGGGCCTTCGACCAGATCCAGACCATCTCGGGCAAAAAGATCCCCATGCGGATGACGATCATCCCGGTGGATGCCCCGGAAGAGAAAACCGTGGTGGAATACCTGGAACTGGAGTTGGACGTCCCCGTCGATGAGAATCTCTTCACGCGCCAGGGCTTACGGCGAGCGGCAAGGGGTTAAAAGGGTGTCGCAGAAGTGGGGGGCGGTCGCGCAGGACCACTTTGAAGCAAAGCATCCCCTGCCCTTTTGCAGGAGGACCGGGAAATGATCTCAGCTAAGGTCGGAGTCCGAAACCTGGCCAGGAACCGATGGAGGAGCGGCCTGACCCTGGGCGGCATCGCCCTCTCCGTCGCCTTCATGGTCTGGATTCTGGGGTTCATGGAAGGGTGGATGGGGGCCATGGTCCAAGGGGCCACAGCGGTGGAGACGGGTCAGGTCCAGGTCCACACCACAGCCTTTGCGGATAATCCCAGAGTGTACCGCAGCTTCCCCGCCGACAACGATGTCCTGAGCACGGTAACCAGCGTACGAGGGGTTGTCGCCGTTTCGCCCAGAGTGAAGTTGAACGGCCTCATCGGCCACGAGGAGAAATCTCAGGTTGGCAGGATCCTGGGTGTCGATCCGATGATGGAAGCACGGACCACACCGGTATCCACCGCCCTAGAGGAGGGGCGCTGGTTGCAGCAGACTCCACCGGTTTACCCGGCTCCGCGGGAGGTCGTCCTGGGTGCCGGGATGGCCAACCAACTCCGGGTGGGACCTGGTGACGAGTTGGTGGTGTTCGTGGAAGCCGCAGACGGATCCATGGGGAATGATCTCCTGGAGGTTGTAGGAGTGGTTAGGACCGCCAACACCGCGGTGGACCGGATGACGGCCTACATGCACATCGAGGATGCTCGCTTTCTGGCTGCGCTTGACAACGATGCCCATGAGTTGGCGATAAAGACCGAGGATCTTCTTGGCGCCCAAATGACGGCCGGGCTCATCGCAGCAGCGCTGGGAGCGGAGACCAGGGGAGTGCCCCTGGAGGCCGGAGGCAGCGGAGGCGAAGGGTTGGAAACCCAGGCGGGCGGCAGGCAGGACCCTGATGCTCTACTGGTTCGGCCCTGGCAGGAGATTCTCCCCAGCATCTACCAGATGCTTACCATCAGTCGCTCGTCGAACTGGGTCACCTACCTTCTCATCTACCTGGTAGCTGCCATCGGGCTGTTGAACACACAGCGGATGAGCGCTCTGGAACGGAAACGAGAGTTCGGCGTGCTCATGGCCATCGGCATGCGTCCCCGAAAGATGTTCAGGATGATCCTGACCGAGTCCGTTGTCCTGGGCACGCTCGGTGGGCTCATCGGGACGACTCTCGGCTTGGCGGTGGTATGGTACCATGCCACGGCCGGCCTGAACCTGGCCATGTTCACCGATCAGGGAGAGTTCACCGTCATGGGTGTGGCCTTCACCGGGAGGATCTACGCCATCCTCACCCCCCTGGCGGCCCTTCAGCCCATTCTCGTCATGATGTTCGTGGCCTTCCTGGCCGGCCTCTGGCCTGCAGTAAAATCCGCCAAGCTGGACCCGGCTCCCACCATCGCGGGGAGGCAATAATGCTTTGGCGAATAGCGTGGCGTAACCTCTGGCGCCACAGGACCCGGACACTGACCATGACGTCGGCGGTGGCATTCTCCTACGGTCTCTGTCTCTTTTCCATGGGCCTTGGTGACGATGGCCACCAGCAGATGCTGGACGAAGCCGCCGAAGGAGCCGGCGGCGAAATCCTGGTCCATGCCGATGGCTACTGGGAAAGCAAATCCAGTGATCTGTTGATCCGGGACGCATCAGGGGTCCTTGCCACCGTGGAGTCCGCGCCCGGGGTCAGGGCCGCGATCCCACGCATGATCATCAACGGTCTGGTGAGCAGCGCGGTCGGGAATCGCATGCTCTTCCTCCAGGGAATCGATCCCCAACGGGAGTTGGCCCTTCGGGATCTCTCGGAGCACTTGGAGCTGGGGGAGTTCCTGGATGAAACCCAGCGGGACGATCCCCTCCTCCTTGGGGCAGTCATCGTTGAAAAGCTGGAGCTGGACCTGGGAGACCGGGTGGTCCTCACGGCCACCCAACCCGATGGGGAAGTTACCAGGGCCCTGTTCCATTTGACCGGCATCATCGAAACCGGGTTGATCGACGTAGACGAGATGATGGGCATCACTACGCTTGATGCAGCCCAAGCGGCGGTGGGAGCCCATGGCATGGTCACCCAGATCGGTGTGATGGCAGACCCAGGTCTGGTTTCCGACTCGGTAGCAGAACAGATCAAAGTTGTCACGAGAGCCAGCGGCAACGGCCTGGAGGTTCTGACCTGGCAGGAGGCGATTCCAGAGATGGTCGGCTTCATCGAGGTCGACGATGCATTCCTCTACATCTATCTCGTGGTCATCTTCGCCATCGTAGCCTTCGCCATAGCCAACACCTTCCTGATGGCCGTCATGGAGAGGGTGAGGGAATTCGGCCTGCTCAACGCATTGGGTTTGAAGGGCCGCGGGGTGGCAGGCCTCCTCCTTACCGAAACCCTGCTCATGACCACCCTGGCCATGGCCATCGGGTTCGTGTTGGGTTTCGCCGGGCACTTGGCCGCAAGCCACTGGGGGATCCCCCTCTCCATCTATGGAGTCGAGAACATGGAAGTCTCGGGGGTGGACTTCGCAAGCCTGGTCATGCGCAGCAAGCTGAATCCTATGAAATGGTTGGCGGCCTCTATTCTGGTTGCCCTGGTGACGATTGGTAGCGCCCTCTACCCGGCCTGGCGGGCATCCCGCCTCGCGCCTTCCGAAGCCATGCGGTTCTTCGGGTAGCAGTGGGAGAAACAAGACATGAACGAAACGAACCAAGAGACCGTGGCCCCGGCGACCTGGCAGAACGGGGCCCTGATTCGACTTCGGCAAATCACGCGAATCTACCAGGAAGGCTCTCTTGAGGTCCTTGCACTTCGGGGCGTGGACCTGGACATCGCGGAAGGGGAGTTCACGGCCCTCGCCGGTCCTTCCGGTTCGGGGAAGACCACCCTCCTGAACATCATCGGGGTCCTGGACCATCCTACTGCGGGCAGGGTGGAGGTGGCCGGCCAGGATATCGGTCGGCTCAGCAAAGGTGACGCTGCTGATTTTCGATTGGGTAACGTGGGATTCATCTTCCAGGCCTACAACCTTGTTCCGGTCCTTTCAGCCTACGAAAACGCCGAGTTCACCCTCCTCCTCAGGGGCCTCCCTGCCCCAGAGCGGAAGAGTCGGGTCATGCCGCTCCTGGAAAGGGTCGGGCTCGGGGAGATGAAGGATCGGAAGCCGCACGAGCTGAGCGGTGGCCAACAACAACGCATCGCCGTTGTCAGGGCCCTGGCAACCCGACCCGCCATCGTCCTCGCCGACGAACCAACGGCAAACCTGGATTCTGACACATCAGCCGGGCTCCTGGACCTCATGTTGGAACTGAATCAGGAGTTGAAGACGACATTTCTCTTCTCCACCCACGACCCGGTCGTCATTCAGCGGGCCCGGAGGGTAATCAGGCTCCTGGACGGCCGAGTGACTGGTGCCGAGGTTCTTGCCACGGTCTGAGGACCAGTAATGCGAGCCTTCCTCATCCCCCTGGCGGTGGCTGGCCTGGCCCTGATCCCCTCGGGAACGGACCTCTCAGGACAGTTCACCCTCTTCGAGAAGGGCATGATCAACCTCGACCTGGGCGGATACGTCCGTTCCCTTACCCAATTGTACGATCCGGGCTACGACATTCCCGACGTGGACGAAAGGAAGGGAGGGATTCACGCCGAGGTCATTCGCCTGAAATGGAATCTCCGGTTCGGAGAATCGGTTCACATCGAGGTCCATAACCGGCTACAGGCACAGATCTCATCCTCTGAGTCCGGATCAGAGGGGGCGACACTTGGTTTCGGAGTAAGTGTAATCCCAGGACGGAGATGGGACCTTTCGAGTGTGTTCGTTGACCAGGACCGTCTGAGGGTTTGGCATGACATCGATCGCCTATCTCTGACCTGGTACACGGGATTCGCCGACATCACGGCCGGGAGGCAGGCCATTACCTGGGGGATTTCCAACGTCTACCCAGTTGCCGACTTGTGGGCCCAGTTCAGCCCCTTCGAGCTGGATACGGAAGAGAAGCCCGGGGTGGATGCGATCAGGATTCTGAAGTATCCCACAGGAAACCTGGAGCTCGACGCGGTTGTGGCCGACCGTGGGTCTTCCAGGAATTTCTCGGCCGGCCTGAGGGCTAGTCTCAGTCTGCCTTGGGCCGACCTCTACGCCGGCGGAGGGAAGCTCTGGAGAGAGGTCGTGGGCCTCGTCGGCATCTCCGCACCCATGGGCAAATACAAGGTCCGAGCGGAGGGCACCCTTCCCTACGATCTCGACGTAGATGACTTCCGCCTTCCGCGTGTTACGCTCGGGTTGGACCGGCTGGGTGGTGAGACCATGCTCTCAGCGGAATACAACTTCAACGGGATTGGCGCCACGGATGCCACGGACTACATCGGAGTCCTGGAGGACCCCCGGTATGGACAGGGGGAAACCTACTTCCTCGGTCGGCACAACCTGGGCGCCCTGGCGAGTTGGACACCCGGAAACGACCGGCTCAGCCTCATCCTGAGCGCTCTATGGAACCTCCAGGATCCCAGCGCCGCCTTCATACCAAACCTCACGTATGATTTCGGCCAGAACACCCGCCTCTCGGCCGGGGCCCTTCTCTCGTTCGGGGACACCCCGATCTTTGAACCAGAACCCGAACTCAAGAGTGAGTTCGGGACTTACGGGGATTTCTTTTTCACGATGCTTTCAGTGTATTTCTAAAGAGGAATTTCAAATGCGGACACATACCCTTCACGCCGTACTGGCTCTCCTACCTCTGGCGGTTTCGTTCTCTGCACCGGAGGGTGCTCAAGGTCAAACCCCCGCCGATTCGGCGGCCATCGAACAGGCCGCTCTGGACTACATCCAGGGATACTACTCGGGGAGCCCCGAAAGAATGGAGAAGGCTCTGCACCCGGATCTCGCGAAGCGGATCGTACGAACGGACCCTGACGGACAGAGCACTCTGGATCAGATGGACGCCACCACCCTGATACAGATCTCCAGGAACATGGCGCAACGACCGGTCCCGGAGGAGGAATGGCAAGACGACGTCAAGATCCTGGATGTATTCGAGAATGTGGCTTCGGTTCGGGTGGACGCCACCCAGTGGATTGACTACCTCCACTTGGCAAGGTGGAATGGAGAGTGGAAAATTGTGAACGTCCTCTGGGAAATGCGCCCAACAGGGTAGGCTCCCCCAACCACCCAGGAGAACACCGTGCGTCTCGTACCAGCTCTCCTTGTTTCGGCCCTCTTCCTGACTCCATGGGGCCCCGGAGCCCTCCAAGGCCAGGAGGAGAGCGTCATCCTCCTGGTTCGCCATGCTGAACGAGCGGACGATGGCCCCGCAGGCACCCAGCTGGCGATGGACCCCCACATGGCAGAGGATCCCCCCCTCTCTCGGGCGGGACGAGTGAGGGCAGCCCAGTTGGCCGAAATGCTCCGGGACGCCGGAATCACCCACATCCATTCCACCAACTACGTCCGGACCCGGAAGACGGCACAACCGACTGCCGAAGCCACGGGTGTGGATGTGGCCCTGTACGACGCTTCCGACCTTCAGGCCTTCGCGGCGGAGCTTCTTGCCACCCCCGGGCGCCACCTGGTAGTGGGACACAGCAACACCACCCCGGGCCTCGTAGAGGCCCTGGGTGGCGAGCCTGGGCCTCCCATCGAGTCCCTGGAATACGACCGGTTGTACCTGGTCACGGTCGCTGGGGAAGCGGTCCGCACGGTCCTGTTCCGGTTCGGCGACAGCTACCAGGATTCCGGGGGCATTCAGCCCTAGGGAAGCTCCGGAAAAAACCCTCGCTACCGAGCCGTCCCAGTCCTAGCGTTGAGGAAGGGGGATTACTCCTTCGACCCGTCTGTCATATAACCTGGCCCCTGCCGTCACTCATTCACGAGGACGGGGACGTGAGAACCCAGGAAGGCACCGGTTGAGATGAAACCACGGGAGCTTGAAGCTCAACTGGAACGCCTCCACGCGGAGAGCTTCGGATGGGCTTTGAGCTGTTGTGGTCATGACGAGACGGAGGCCGAGGACGTGCTGCAGACTACCTACCTGAAGATCATCACCGGGAAGGCCCGTTTTGAGGGCCGATCTTCCCTTAGAACCTTCGTTTTTGGAGTCATCCGGCGGACCGCTCAGGAGGTGACCCGCCGGACACAGGCTGAGCGGAGGCGTGTGATCCAACTCGTCTCGGACAACGTAGAGGACTCCACGTCCCAAAGCCCGGAACAGGAGTTGGACAGGACCCGGGCAGCCGAAATCCTGGTGAAAGCCATGAAGAACCTCTCCGACCGGCAGAGGGAGGTTCTCCACCTGGTGTTTTACCAGGATCTGACGATCTCCGAAGCGGCGAAAGTGATGGGTGTCTCCCTTGGTTCGGCCCGGACTCATTACGAACGGGGGAAGGACCGCTTGAGGACCCTTCTCAGAGAGGGTGAGAACGTTGCGTGACCGTGAGGATCAAGAGCTGAGGGGTCTATTCCGCCACCTCCAGGAACAGGACCAGAAGGGGGTCCCGGATTTTGGGACTCTCATGGCTCGAGCCCGGAAGGAAGCTTCCGAGTCTGGACCTGGGGGGTACCCGGTGACCCGGAGCCCCCGACGCCTGTCCAGGAGGTTGGCCTGGGGCGGGAGCCTGTTGGCCGCAGCAGCCGCGGCGGCGCTTCTCCTGGTACCCCGCTCCGGCACGTCTGAGGCCGAGTTTCTTCAGGTGGTCCAGTCGTTCTCCTCCAACCCGGCCACCGGCGCCTGGAAGTCACCCACCGATGCTCTTCTCGATCTGCCGGGCAGTGAACTACTCTCCACCGTCCCGTCCATTAGCTCCCGACCCTGGCTTTTGGACCCCAGCGGGAACCCTCTGAGGAATGAACTGTGAGGAGCCATCCATGAGGAACCTGTGTCGACTGTTCGCCCTCATACTCTTCCTCCTGGTCCCCGGACTCTTGAGCGCTCAGGCAGAGGAAGCGGATGATCCTTTCGCAGCTCTCGTGTTTACGCCCGAAGAAATCATGCAACACCGGAGGGCCATCGACCTGAACGACGAGCAGCGGGACGGTATCACCCGGCTGATTCAGGATCTCCAAGGGGAAATGGTAGGACTCCAGTGGCGATTGCTGGATGAGACCGAGTCCGTCAGGGAGGCGTTGGAGGGGCCCCGGGTAGATCTGGACAGAGTCATGGACCGTTTCGGGAAGGCCCTGGACACCGAGATGGAGATCAAGCGCATACACTTGGAGCTCCTCATACGCATAAAGAACATCCTGACCCCGGCTCAGCAGGAAGAGCTGCTGAGGCTTCGTGAGGTGGATCAAACCCAGACCGGTTAGGGCTGCCAGGGCCCGTTTCCCCTGGGAGCCATCAAAGGAGCAGACCCATGACCAGACCGAGATCGAAAGAGATCTTGACCCTTGCCGTGATCGCGGCCCTAGCGACCGCTTGTGAGACCGGTACGGCGCCAGAAGACAAAGTGACATTCGACGCCGAGGCTGCCCTGGCAGATCACGAAGCCATGGATCTGATCCTCCAGTCGGACGCCATGGCCGGGTTCAGGGCCTTGGGTGCCGGGGTAATGTTCCAAGGCATCGCCCCGGAAGCGGAGTTTGCGGTGAGAATCGGAGGAGATTTGATCACTCCGGTGGACTCGCCTGATGTAGAGGGTTTTGCAGGCCGGATCTTTTCTGCAGCATCGCTCCTCGGCTCGGGGCCCTCCAACGCGCCCATCATCTCCCAGCTCCGGCGGGGGAAAACCTTCGTATACAGCACCGAGCTTGGGCACTACACCATCGACGAGAGCCTTACCGATGCACCTCCCAAGGGTGTGCGTTTCATCCTCTACCGACCTGGGCCCGACGGGAAGCCGGACCCGGCCGGTCAGGTGGGATACGCCGACCTGATTGACGAGGGAGATGATAGCGCAGAGGACATCGCGCTTCGGTTGGTGGTGGTCGAGGACACCGACACCATTCTGGATTACCGGACCACCCTGGATCTACAACAGAATGGCGGGGAGATTACCGTCCTGGGGTTCTTCCAGGGAGAGTTCGACCGGCTCGACTTCGAGATCACGGTCTCTGGCTCAGGTGGCGACCAGGGCAATACCGTGGACATTGTTTTCGAGATGGGGATCGACCAGAGGGATTTCCTCATCCAAGGATCGGTGTCGGGAGTGGAGAGCGACTCCGGGGACGGTGGGGAGGTTTCCCTTCTCGTGGGACACGGCAAGGACTCCTTCCGGGTCCAGGCCACGGGCACCGAAGATTCCATTAACGGCACCGTTCACCTGAACGAAACGCTGTTCGCCACCATCAGCGGGGACCCCGACAGTCCCACCATCACCGGCTCCACCGGAGAACCACTCACCTGGGTGGAGCTCCTGGTCCTGAGGCAGATCATCGACTCTACAGAAGATGTATTCGATTTCTGGGAAGACCTTTTGGATCCGTTGGATGAACTAGTGCTCCTCGCGCTGATTTTGTAGGAAACCGATAAGCCGACGCCGGAGAACCGGAAGGTGTAGCCTCCCGGCTCTTCCGACGTGCTTAAACTGAACTTGAGATTGGGGTGATATCATGCGGATCCCATTCCGTGCCATGAAGGTTGGCTGGGCCTTTAATCTGGTCGCCATGTTGGGCCTCACAGCCGGACCTCTGTCGGGTCAGAAATCGACCACCCGCGGCCTGAACTTGGGGTTCCACCTCCAGGCAGCGTCCCTCGCCGTCCAGGACGGGGCCTCGGACGGCGGGGCCGGTGCCGGGTTTCGAATCGGATACGGCCTAAACCGCATCATCACCATTTACTTCGAGCTGGATGGGATTTCGGTGGATTCGGAAGGGTCGGATGAGTTCCAGGGCACCTGGTCCCTGGCACATACCGATTTCGGAGCCCGGTTCCATTTTGCCAGCACGCTCCGATCCTGGGTCCCCTACCTCGAGGTCGCCTTGGGAGGTCGTGCTGCCACCGTCAGCGACGCGACCTCCAACGGAAACGAAGTAGGCGATATCAACTTTCTTGGGGGATCTTTCTCCTTTGGAGGGGGCATCTACCTGTACTTCACAGAAACCTTCGGCATGGATGTGGGCCTCAAGCTCACCGGCGGAGAGTTCGATGAGGTGGACCTGGGCCCGATTCTCTTGGACGACCTCGACATCGATGCCACCTCCACGCGCTTCAAGATCGGGATCGTCTGGTGGCCTTGACCTGAGGTCCGTCCCCTGGGCCCCCCAGCGGTGCGGCTGGGGGCCATCAGGGACCCCGCGCGCGCCCCTCGGCTAGAATCCCCGCCCCGAAAGAGACTCCCGGATTGCTGTGAATCCCACCCCATGGGGAATGCCAGAGCATAGAAAAAACCGTGAAGTAGGCTCCGGGCCAAGAAGAACAGGATTAGCCCGCCGAGAACCACGATTCCGTGGATTGGCTTCAGCCAGAAAACCAAGCCACCAAGATTCGCTCTCCATATCCAGGCCTCCGTGACCCTTGCGATCTGGCCCATTCAGGCCCCATTAAAGGGGTTCGCTCCATGACCCAAGTGGCGGGGAATGGACCCGAGAAAACACTGAAGGAGGGAATGAATGGCAGGAGTCGGACGCCAACTATCAATCGCCAGACGCGGGTTTTCAAACATCTTCGCCAGCCTTCCCCTCTGTGTTTCTTTCGAGATCACACACGCCTGTAACGCGAACTGCGATCATTGCCACCGCGGTGGCCCGGTGGAAGAGGACCGAGCCTCAGCGGAGGACTTCGCCCGAATCTATCGGGACCTCAAACCCCCCGTTATCCAAGTGTCAGGGGGTGAGCCCATGTTACGCGGGGATGTCCTGGATATCATCAGAGGCGTTCAACAACCCGATGGAACTCCATACATCATCCTCGTAACGAACGGCTCACTGCTGACCCCGGAAGCCATCAGCCAAACCATTGAGGCCGGCGTGGATGCCTACAGCATCTCTCTGGACTATCCCGATGAACGGCATGACGAATTCCGGATGATCCCGGGCCTTTTCCAGCACCTTCGAAGCCTCATCGGAACCATCGGCCCTGAAGAGCGTCAGAAGATCACCCTCAATTGTGTAGTCCAAAGCGACAACTTTCGAGAGCTCCTTCCCCTCGCTCGTTTGGCTGCGGAGTGGGGTGTCTGCCTCAACTACAGTCCTTACACCTGGCTCCGGACCAATGACAAGGGATATGTCGTGGCCAAGGAAGATCTTCCCGAGCTGCGACAGATTTTTCGGGACATTCTGGAATACCAGAAGAGCCACGACATGGTGAAGTCGAACGCCACGTTCCTGAATAACATCGTGGCCTTCTTCGATGACAAGGGCATCCCGGGTTGCCGAGCCGGCGAGCGCTTCCTGGTCGTCAATCCGGATGGGACTCTCTCCCCGTGCGGCCTCATTACCACTGCGTACCCTGATCAAACCCGGCTGATCGAGGGGTTTTCCAAAGGGAACACCTGCACAGGCTGTAACACGAGCATCAGGTCCTGGACGGAGAGACCGTTCTCCATGTTCTTTTCCAGCATCCGCCCGTCAACCAATTCCCTCTGAGCTCAACCTCACCCCACTCCATCCCCATGCCCACTGAACCCCCTGACTCGCCCAGCGTAGGGAACAAGTCGATTGTCGCTTCCAGGAAGAGGACCGTTCTTGTCCTCTTTGAGGCATTTCTGGTGTTGGTCCTGGCCTTCTTCTTTCTCTACTCCAAATTCGTCCTTTCAAGAGATATTGACACCAGGACGAACCTCGTCGTCCTCTTCCTCTACGCCTTTCCTTCCGAGTTTCTGGTTGGCCTCATCCCCCACGAGCCAGCTCTCCTCCACTACGGAACGGTCTATTCCGCGTGGGTGGTGGCGTTGGTGTCTGTGGTGAGCACGGTGATGGCCGAAGGGTTGAACTACTCCTTTTTCGACCTCTTCTACCGGATGCCGGGTTTTCGGGCGGGTCTTCAAAAAAAAGGGGTGAAGAAAGTCACCGATTGGTTCAACCGCATGCCCTTCGCAGCCATCGTATTTTGCGGGGCAACACCGGTTCCCTTCTTCCCCGTCCGCTTCCTGGTGGTCATCACCGAGTACTCGCGTTGGAAGTACCTACTCGGCGTTTTTATCTCCAGGGCCCCGCGCTTCTACCTTCTCGCCTGGTTGGGGAAGGTCTTCGAGTTTTCCAATGCATTCTTGATCATCGTCTTCGTAGGGATGCTGGTGTTTGTGAACATTCCCGCCGCGGTCAAGATGTTCTCCGGACCCAGGGAGCCGACCACCTCATAGTCCCCCTCTGGAGAAGGCCGGTTCGCCTACCCTTCCGGGCTGGATCATGACCCGGGTTCGGCGAGTGCGTTCTCGATCTCCTGGACCAGCTCCCCTGGGTCCACGGGTTTTGTCAGGATGGCCAGGGCGCCAGCTCGAGCGGCCTGGTTGAGCTTCTTGGCTGTGATCCCCGATATGGCGATCACCCGAACCTGGGGGTCTTCCCTCAACATCGTTTGTAACAGCTCCAAACCGTTGAGCTCGGGCATGATGATGTCGGTGACCACCAGATCAACGTTGGATTTCCTCCAAATCTTGAGGGCGGCCTGACCATTGGGTGCAAAGAGGGGCTCGTGACCCGCTTGATGCAGAACTTCAGAGAGCATGAGCCGGTCCAGCTCGTCATCATCCACGATGAGTATCTTCGCCATCTTTTCTGAAACTCCGAGGGTTTGTCAGGATCTTTTCCGAGGTTCGGCTTGGGTGGCTACACCTTTCAAACTTAGGAAGTTCACCCACCTGACACCAAACTTTCCTTCCGGATCCCCAGACAGATCGGCTTCCACGCTCCGGTCCTGGAAAGTGCGTCACCGGCTATTCTTTACCATCTTTCGAGGCAACCCCTTTGACCCGGACTGCATCTACACGGTGAATCCCAGGCACATCCGCTCCAAGAAGGCAGACCTTACCATGACTCTTCGTCATCTCCTCAGAAACGGCGTCCCCACTGATTTTTCTGTCATCCTCACCGTCCTGCTGGCCCTTTCAGCCGTGGCTCCGGAGCAGGGAGTTGCCCAGACCCTGTTGAATCGACCCACCGCGGCCTTCCCTCGACGCCGGTACTCGCGTGGTCATCGGTGGCGAAGGCGAGGGCCCGGAGGAATACCGGCAACCCGACTCGGTCTGGCCCCTTCCCGGGGACTCTACCCTTCTGGTGGACCTCGGGAATGGCCGTCTCGTCGTCCTCGATCCCGACCTGAATTTCGGCGCCACCACGCCCATTGCGGTGGGTGATTTCCAACCCGGCCAACCCCTGGTGTTGGCGATTCCCCAAGGAGTAGATGGAGCGGGTGACATCTACGCTCGGGTGATGGGCGGAGGGATGGGCGGAAGCCCGCTACCCGACTCTGCCGACATCCTCCGGATCAATCGAGCGACGCAGACTACGGAGCAGGCAGCCAAGTTCAAGATCCAGGACATGACCCAAACCACCTCAGGGGGGGCAAACAATCAGAACATCGCGATTTCACCCATTCCCCTTTCTCCTGAGGACGCTTGGGGCGTAGCCGAGGACGGATCCGTCATCCTGGCGCGAGCCGGGTCCTACTATCTGGAACGGATCGGCCCAGCGGGGACGACCTCTCGAGGGGACCCTATCCCCTTCGAACCCATCTCCATACGGACAGCGGAAAAGGAAGAGTACGTGGCCGAGTTGGGCCGCACGGGGGGAGGAATCCGGGTGGGAGTTCAGATGAACAACGGGCAGCTTTCCATGAACTTCGCCCGGGGAGGAGGAGGAAATCGGGAAATCGACCAATACACCTGGCCTGAGGTGAAACCGCCCCTCTACAGCGGCCGGATCCCGGTGGATCCCATGGGCAGGGCTTGGGTGCGCCGACACGTGGAGGCTGGGGAGCCCACGACCTACGATGTGTTCGATGGAAACGGAAGTCGGCTTGGGACGGTCCTTCTGGACCACGGCAAAAGGGTGATCGGCTTCGGACCCAGCGGAATCTACGTAGTCTCCTATGACGAGTTCGATCTCAACTACCTCGAACGGTATGCCATGCCCGAGAGCCTTGGTTAGCCTCCGGCCCCGCTTTCATCCGGGTCTTTGTCTCTGGCGCTGCTGGGCTTTCTCCCCTGTACGAATTTGCTGAGGAGGAGAAACAGACCCCCGAACACGAAGAGGAGTAAGACGCGCCAGATTGGCTCGACGGCCGCCATGTCCACCAACAACACCTTCACCACCACGAGGAGCAGGGTGGCCACCCCGGTCTTCTGGAGAACCGGGCGATCCATGAGGAAACCGGCTACCAACACTGCAGCGCCCTGCATCCCGAAGGCGAAGCTCATCAAAGCCTGCCCCTGTTGGAAGGGATAAAGCTCCCGTCCGGTCCATATCAATAAGCACACGTAGGCGGCGAACAGGTAGAGCTTCCGGCCCTGCTGCCCGGTCAAAAGTGTGCCTATGTAGGCGGCTCCGCCGACGGCAGCGAGGTCCACCAGTGAGGTAATGTCGCCGGCCAGAAGATTCCTGCCGACCTCCATTCCATTCGCGAAAAAGCCCAGGACCACGAGCATGGGGATGTGTCCGACGCCGGCCCAGAATGGACTCTTGCTCCGGAGTGCGGTCAGCTGCGTCACGACCGCTGCCAGTAGGAAGGTCAGGTAGAGAATGGAGGAATGGTCCATCAACTCCCTGCCGAAGAGGGAAAGGAACCCGAGGTATGCCCCGACAAAAAACCCCCGACGAACATCCGGGCTGGGAGCGTTCATCCCCAGGTACACCGTGCCGAGGATTGCCCCCAGATCCACCAGGAGCGTCAGGTCCCCGGCCAGTAGGGTCCGCCCGGATTGGAGTCCGAACACAAAGAACATCACGACCAGTCCGAGGGCGACGTAAGAGAGGCCTTCCAGGAACCGATCCTTCAAACGGGAAGCCACGATCTGGGTGACCACGGCCTCCACCAGATAGGCGAGATAGAGAAGCGACGGATGTTCGCTCAACTCCCGAGCTGTGAAAACCAAAAGCCCCAGATAGGCACCGATGAAGAACACCTGGCGCCCTCTTACCCCCATGAAACGGGCTCCGATGAGCCCCGCGGCACAAATGGCGGCCAGGTCGAGAAGTGGAGAGAGGGATCCGTCCATGATCAGATCGCCCAGCGCGATCCGGAGGAGGAACGCGCCAAGGACGATGAGTTGCACCACCACCCCAAAACCGAAAAGCATCCGGCTCCGTTTGCGAGCCGCCACCGCGAAGAGGGCAACCGCCTCGGCCATAAAAGCCAGGTAGAGGATGTCCCCCGTGAGCACGAGCCCCAAACCGACTGTGGATAGGAGGATCGCCACATAACGTTGGGTGCTTGCTGAATCTTCCGGGTCCTGGCTCCTTACGACCAACCATCCGACCGCCTGTGCCAGAAGGGCCGCGCTCAGGAACACCCAGCCGAGCTGGAACCGGGAGAGGTCCCATATCCAGGCCGAAAAGGCGATGGCCGTGAGGGGCA